>NZ_JBKOOL010000003.1:0-85619 GCF_046764065.1 Nocardia sp. NPDC002869 | reverse complement strand
CCGTCGCCGGGGGCGGGCCCGTCGCCGGGGGCGGTCGGGCGGATGAGGTGTTCGGCCCCGCCGGCGAGCGGCGGGGGCCGAACACGTCGGTCGGTTCATATGCCCGGTATCGCACGAAGTTCCCGTATCTCGTTCAGCCGCTGGAGCACCCCGTCGATGGCCCTCGGGTCCAGGTCGAGATCCGCCAGCGCACTGCGTATGTCCCGATGGTCGATCGCGTCCACGGCGCGGAGTACGTCGTCATCGAGCCGGGTTTGCGGGTCGAAAGTGACGAAGTCGGAGCGCAGAACGAAATCCGCGCCGGGGCCGAGCTCGTCGGCTCCCCTCGTCGGATGTGCCGACTCCGGAAAGGAATATCCGTGGTCGTACAGGACGAGATTCCCATTGCGATCCGGCCGGTAGTTGCCGCGCCGTCCGTCGCCCGCACCGAGCCCATGCCGGTGGCGGCGACCTTCGAATGGGAATTCGAGGACGGGTTCTCCCTCGGCGAGCTGGCCCGGCTCGACACCATGGTCACTGTGGTGGACGCCTCGACCTTCCTCACCGAGGTGACCCGCGGCGAAACCCTCGCCTCCCGGAAACTGGAGGCCGGCTTAGTTTGCGCGCCGCGCTCGACGCGGCCCTGCTCACCGACGCCGAATACGCCGCCCGGCCGCGCGCGGTGGGTGCGCTACCCGGACCCCTTCCCCACCTGGGACACACTGCACGAGCACAGCTGAACAGGACCGTCCCCCCGCGATCACTTCCGGAGCCGTTCAGTTGGAGATCCCGGGCGCCCGGTGCACATAGGTGCGATCGGCGATCTGGTCGAGCAGGAACTCCGCGATATCGGCGCGGGCGATCTTCAGGCTCAATCCCTTCTCGTCAGGCCCGAAACCGCGCCGATAGGTACCTGTGCGCGGGCCGTCGGTGAAGGCGCTGGGCCGCACGATGGTCCACTCCAGATCACTGGCCCGGACATAGGACTCCTGCTGCTGGTGGTCGGCGTAGGCCGGGCGCAGCAGCAGGCCGAACATGATGTACTTCCAGAGGAAATCCAGATTGGCACGGCTGTCGCCGGCACCCAGCGTGGACTGGCAGATCAGCCGTTTCACGCCGGTACGGTTCATCGCCTCGATGACCGTGCGGGTGCCCTCCGCCCGCACCACGCCCTTGCGCCCGTTGCCCAGTGCCACCAGTACGGCGTCCTGGCCGAAGACGGCGCGCTCGACCGCGCCCGGATCGAGCACATCCCCCTCCACGATGTGCAGGCGTTCGTGGGTGCGGGTGATCCGGCCGGCGTCACGGGTCAGCGCGGTGACCTCGTATCCGCGCGCCAGCGCCTGCTCGACGATGTGCCGTCCGACCGTGCCGGTCGCTCCGAAAACCGCGATTCGCATGATTGCTCCTGACTCGAAAACCGTTGCCTTGTGGCTGGTTCCAGTACAGCAATCAGGAGCGAGACGAACCATGGCTCGAACGCTCGCCCGCATAAGCGAGCGTCTACGGCTCCGGGTGGCGGCTCAGGTGCGGAACAGCCGGGCCGTCGCCTCGTCGGCGGGGTAGAAGGCTTCGATATGGAGTTCGTCGATGGTGACGTCGGTGGCCGAGAGGGCCGAGGCGGTGATGCTGAAGAAGGAGAGTTCGGCGTCGCCCACCCGCAACTGCAACGGCACCACCACATCGGTGCGGGCCCGGGCGCCGCCGTCGTGGCACGGATAGGCGGATACCTCGTCGAGCAGCGCTTTCAGCCGGCTGTCGCCGGTGGCTTCCCACCGCCCGCGCACCTGGCCGAGCAGATGGTTGCGCCACTGACCGAGGTTGCGGATCCGGGGCGCGAGGCCGCCGGGGTGCAGTGAGATACGGATGGCGTTGACGGGCGGTTCCAACAACTCGGGGGCACAACCGTCGAGCAGTGCGTCGGTGGCGGCATTGCGGTCGACCACATCCCAGCACCGGTCCAGCACCAGGGCCGGATGCGGGAGATGCGCATCGAGCAGGATCCGGAAGGCGTCCATCACCGACCGCAGTTCCGGTGCGTCCACCTCACGCTGGCCGTAACTCGGCGCGTAACCGGCCGCGAGGAGCAGTTCGTTGCGTTCGCGCAGCGGGACGTCCAGGTGGCCGGCCAGGCGTTCGACCATCTCGCGCGTGGGCCGGGAGCGGCCGGTCTCCACGAAACTCAGATGGCGGGTGGACACCTCGGCCTCCGACGCGAGCTGCAACTGACTCAACCGGCGCCGCTCCCGCCAGGACCGCAGCAGGCCGCCGACCGAGGGTTCGGTATCCGATATCACCACATCCGAAATCGTAGCCGCCGCGGTAACCGATCCCATTACCTCCGAGGTAATCGTCGGGGCCGCCGAGCCCGGTGATGCTTATGGCACCTGGTTCACACAACCCCGGAAGGAACTCCGATGAAAGACACCGTCACCGCCTACCTGCAGACCTGGAACGCCACCGACGCGGCCGTCCGGAAAGAACTGCTGAACACCCACTGGGCCCCGGAAGCGTCCTACATCGATCCGCTGGCCGAGGCGGCCGGCCTCGACGCGATCGGCGCGACCATCGGCGCGGTGCACGAACAATTCCCCGGGTTCGTCTTCACCCCGGTCGGGGACCCGGATGCCCACCACCGTCAGGTCCGGTTCCAGTGGGGCCTGGGGCCCGCGGGCGCCGAGCCGGTGATCATCGGTTTCGACGTTCTGGTCACCGACGAGCAGGGCCGGATCGACACGGTGCTGGGCTTCCTGGACAAGGTGCCGGGCTGATCCCCGGACGGCCGATCCACACCCGGCGGCGGCCGGGCGGCGATTCGGCCGTCGCCTGCGCCGACCCGGCCTTCCGCGGTGACGAGTCCGGGACCGGACGCAACGAAACGCGTCCGGCCCCGGACGCTGCGGCGCTCGGTCGAACAGGTCGGCGCGGCCCCCGGTGGCGCCTCCGCCGGTCGTCGCGTCAGGCGCGGCCCAGCGCCAGCGTCACATTGTGACCGCCGAACCCGAACGAATTCGTCAGGGCGTACTCGATCCGCTGCGGCCGGGCCCGGCCGTGCACGATATCCAGGTCCACCTCCGGGTTCTCGAGATTGAGGGTGGGCGGTACGACCTGTTCCCGCAGGGTGAGCGCGGTGAGGATGGTTTCCAGGGCGCCGACCGCGCCGATGGAATGCCCGAGCGCCGATTTGGGCGCGTAGACCGAGGCGTCGGGCGTGACCGCCTCGATCGCGGCCGCTTCCGAGGCGTCACCGATGGATGTCGAGGTGGCATGGGCGTTGATATGCCCGATATCGGCGGGCGTCAGGCCCGCGACGGCGATCGCCTTGCGCATGGCGCGCGCCGCGCCCTCGCCCGCCGGATCCGAAGCGACGATGTGATAGGCGTCGGAGGTGATGCCGGCGCCGAGTACCCGGGCATGGACACGGGCGCCCCGGGCGCGGGCGTGGCGCTCCGATTCCAGCACGAGCAGCGCACCCGCTTCGCCGAAGACGAAACCGTCACGGTCCCGGTCGAACGGCCGCGAGGCGGCGGCGGGATCGTCGTTGCGGGTACTCATCGCCCGCATCATGGCGAAACCGGCGATCGGGACGGCGTGGATATGCCCCTCCACTCCACCGGCCACCACCACATCCGCCTCGCCGGTGGCGATCAGCCGCCAGGCCTGCGCGATGGCCTCGGTACCGGACGAGCACGCCGAGACCGGCGCGAACACTCCCGCCTTCGCACCGATTTCCAGACCGACGGTCGCGGCGGGGCCGTTGGGCATGACCATGGGCACCGCCATGGGCGAGACCTTGCGGTAGCCGCCGGCGCGCATCGCGTCGACCGCGTCGATGAGCGCGTCGCCGCCGCCGAGCCCGGTGCCGATACTCACCGCGAGCCGTTCGCCCTCCACCTCCGGCCGGCCCGCCGCGCGCCAGACCTGCCGTCCGAGCACGAGGGCGAGCTGTTCGACATAGGAGTGCCTGCGCTGTTCGACCCGGGTGAGCTGCGCCCCCGGATGGGCGCCGAGCTTGCCGCCGATACGTACGGGCAGGTCGTATTCGGCGACGAAGTCGTCGTCGAGGGTGGTGATACCGGTCCGGCCGTCCAGCAGGCCCGACCAGGTCTCGTCCATATCGCCGGCGATCGAGGTGGCGCCCGCGTACCCGGTGACGACCACCTGCGCCGCCGCCGGAGTTTCTGAAGCGATCGGTACAGTCACGGGATCATGAATACCTGTAGCGTTCGCTACAGTCAACCCATGGCCCGCCCACTCGACCACGCCAAACGCGCCGAGATCCTCGACGCGGTGGTGCGCTATATCGCCGAACGCGGACTCGCGGACCTCTCGCTGCGTCCCCTGGCCGCCGCCCTCGGCACCAGTTCCCGGATGCTGATCTACTACTTCGGCACCAAAGAAGAACTGCTGGTCCAGGCGCTGGCAACCCATCGCCCGGATCTCACGGCCGTATTCGCCGAAGTGCACGACGCCGCCACGCTGCGGGAAAGGCTCTGGGATTTCTGGCGTTCGAACACCACCGGCTCGGGATCGGTCAGCGTGCGGGTGATGCTCCAGGTCCTCGGCGCGGCCTGCGCGCCCCACGGCCCCTACGCCGGCTACGCCGACCAGGCCACCGCGGCGTTCGTCACCGCCCTCACCGCGGGCCTGCGCGCACTGAACCCGGACGACGAACCCGAAGTGGTGGCCACCGTGCTGGTCTCCGGGTTGCGCGGCATCCTGCAGGACCGGCTCATCACCGGCGATATCGAACGCACCGACCGGGCCGCCCGCCGGATCATCGACCACACCATCCGCTGACTCGTCGGGCTGTGCACCGGCGCATGGGCGACAGCGTCATCGGAACGTTCGATACCGGTATCCCGAGGCAGGTATCGTTTCCTCATGACCGCCGTTCATGACGAGATCATGACGACCGAGGAGTTCGAGGAACTCGCCCGGTTGGCCGGTCGGGTGTCCGAAGGTATACGGCTGGAGTTCATCGAGGGGCGGCTGGGGGCGAAGGGTGTGGCCGATGGGGACCACGGGCGGATTCTGCAGTGGCTGATCCGCATGTTCATCCTGGCCCGCCCGGAACTGTTCCTGAGTGTCGAACAGGGGCTGAAGGTCGACGCCTATCGCAAGGGGCGGGCACGTCCGGACGGCACGCTGGCGGATGCCGACGCATTCGTCGGGCAGGGGGAATGGGCCGACCCGGACCCCGTCCTCATGGTGGTGGAAGTGACTTCCCGCGACAGCGACACCGAACAGCGGGACCGCCGTGAGAAGCCGATCGCCTACGCGGCCACCGGGATTCCGATCTACCTTTTGATCGACCGGGAATTCGGCGAGATCACGGTGTTCAGCCAGCCCTCGGGCGCGCGCTACCAGCGCCGGGTGACCGTCTCGATCGGTGACAGCGTCGAGTTGCCCGACCCCGTCGGCCTGACCCTGGACACCGAACCGATCAAAGCCTGGGTCTGACGCTCGCCGACTCGAGACACCCACCCGGGCGCGAACCCCGCCCACGTAGGGTGACCGGGTGAGATTGTTGCCGTTGACGCCCCCGGGACAGACCCCGGTCCGGGTGCTCACCATCGCCGGTACCGATTCGGGCGGCGGGGCCGGAATCCAGGCCGATACCCGGACCATGGCCCTGTGCGGGGTGCACGCCCTGGTGGCGGTGGCCGCGGTGACCGTGCAGAACACGGTGGGCGTGAGCGGCTTTCACGAGATTCCCCCGCAGGTGGTCGCGGACCAGGTGCGCTCGGTGGCCGGCGATATCGGTATCGGCGCCGCGAAGACGGGCATGCTGGCCTCCGGGGCCATCATCGAGGCCGTGGCCGGGGTCTGCCGGGAAGTCGGCATCGGGCACGACGCCGAGGTGCCGCTGGTGGTCGACCCCGTCGCGGCTTCCATGCACGGCGACCCGCTGCTGCACACCGAAGCGCTCGACGCCGTGCGGTACACGCTGTTCCCGCTGGCCACCATCGTCACCCCGAACCTGGACGAGGTGCGGTTGCTGACCGGGGTGGAGGTCACCGACGCGACGTCCGCGCGCCGCGCGGCCGAGGCGCTGCACGGGCTCGGACCGCGCTGGGTCGTGGTGAAGGGCGGCCACCTGCGCACCTCGGCGCAGAGTACCGATCTGTTGTTCGACGGCAACCGGTTCTTGGAGTTCACCGCCCCGCGTATCGAGACCGGCAACGATCACGGCGGCGGCGACACCCTGGCCGCGGCCCTGGCCTGCGCGCTGGCCCACGGCTATGCGGTCCCCGACGCCTTCGAATTCGCCAAGGAATGGACCCGGCGCAGCCTGGAAGCCGCCTACGACCTGGGCAAAGGCCACGGTCCGGTCTCCCCGCTGTGGCGGCTGAGCTGACGTCGGCCGAGTCGGCGAACCTGTCGGTGGTCGGGTCCATACTCGAGGTGTCACGAACACCCCCACAACGGAGTGGAGACCGGAACAACGACGTTCGATCAGTGGCACCGGACGGGTCGGCCCCGGCGCGCCGCCTTCCCGCCTGATCCGCATTCACGATCGGCCGTGCCCGGTACCCGGCGCCGACAGGTACGGCGTCCATCGAGCAATAACAGTGCTGTCAACCCAGCCGCACTGGTCGTGACGTTCGCCGACACACCTTCTGCCCATTCCGGATCGTCCGCCTCCATGGTCGGGGCCCGCCCCCGGTTCTGGAGCGACAGAGCGAAGGAGCGCAGCGACTGAGCGTGTGCAGTCGACCGTCCATAGATCGGTGGCCATTGAGCACTTACAGAGTCGTCAGCCTCCCAAGGCCGGTCCAGGCGCACGACAGCACGCACCTTCGGATGGTCTACCTCCCTGGTCGGGGCCCGCCCCCGATTCTGGACCGACGGAGCGAATGAGCGCAGCGACTGAGCGCAGGAGGGAAGAATCGGGGTCACAGGGCCCCGACCCGCGGCGCCGGAGGCGCCGCCATAAACACTGTTCGCTGACAGCGCACCCCGTCGTGTGTCCGGGCCGCGGTGGCTCAACTAGCCTTACTGGGACAGCACAGGACTCTAGGTTCGGAGGTTGGCCGTGGAGGTCAAGATCGGTATTTCGGATAGCCCGCGTGAACTCGTCATCGCCAGCGCGCAGAGCCCGGACGAGGTCGAGGCTCTGGTTTCCGAGGCGCTGGCCGCCACCGGCGGGGTCCTGGCGCTGGCCGACGAGAAGGGCCGCAAGTACCTGATCCAGGCCGGCAAGGTCGCCTACGTGGAGATCGGGGCCGTGACCGGCGGCCGGGTGGGTTTCGCCGCGGTCTGAGTACCGGGCCCGGACGAACGGAAGCCCCTGCCGGTCCGGCAGGGGCTTCGTCGTGTTCGCTCGGTGGCGGGTCAGCCGATCGGGTGGAGAGGGACGTGTTTGAGGCCGCCCCAGGCCAGTGCGACCGTGGTGTCCACGGCTTCGTCCTTGGGGATGGGGCGGTCGGCTTCCAGCCAGTACCGGGCGGTGAACTGGCTCGCGCCCACCAGGCCGACCGCGAGGATGCGGGCCCGGTAGGGGTCGAGGCCGGAATCGTGGGCGACGAGGTCGTAGACCGCGTCCACGCAGGCTTCGGTGGCTTGTTCGACCCGGCGCTGGACCTGGGGTTCGTTGGTGAGATCGGATTCGAAGACCAGGCGGAAGCCCTGCATCTCGTTGTCCACGAAGTCGTAGTAGGCCGCGACCGCCGCGCGCACGCGCTGCTTGTTGTCGGTGGTGGAGCGCAGCGCCTGGCGCACGCTCGACACCAGCATGTCGACATAATTCTGCAGGACGGCCAGGTAGAGCTCGAGCTTGCTGGTGAAGTGCTGATACAGCACCGGTTTGCTGACGCCGGCGCACTGGGAGATCTCGTCCATACCGGCGGCGTGATAGCCGCGTAGGACGAAGATCTCGCTGGCGGCCGCGAGTAGTTGCTGGCGCCGCTCGTCACGGGGAAGCCGGGTGCCACGTTTGGGGGCGGTGCCGGACGACGAGCGGGACGTCATCCGGTCCACGAGGTCGGTCATATTCGGATCTCCCAGTCGATTCCCCGGCAAAGGGGTGTGTACCGGGTCTTTCGAGCACCATACTCGCTTATGATGCTGTTGCCGACCCGGGTTGGTGAACCCGGGACCGGCTCCGATCCGTATGGTGCCCTTC
Source organism: Nocardia sp. NPDC002869 (assembly GCF_046764065.1). NCBI lineage: Bacteria > Bacillati > Actinomycetota > Actinomycetes > Mycobacteriales > Nocardiaceae > Nocardia > Nocardia sp. NPDC002869. The sequence goes on along the minus strand of NZ_JBKOOL010000003.1, from coordinate 77,512 downwards.
GGGAATGCCGGTAAGTGGCTTGCGTGGTACCGGGGGCATGGTTGCCGGGGTACTTCCATTGTGGCCGTTACGGCGGGTTGTGAGAGTGTGGAGCCGTGACCGACCGACCGGAAAACCCCTCCGGCGGCGGGCGCAGCGCGCACCGCCCCCAGGATTCAGAGCTCGCGGTCGCCGCGCAGGCGACGCCGGCGATATCGCTCGGCGACGGATCCCGGGAACCGCTGCGCGCGCGCCGCGACCCGGAGGGTGATCCGCCGCCCGCGGCCGGGCAGCGGCGGCGGCGGCTGCGTTTCGTCGTATCCAGGTACGGGTGGCGCGTGTACGCGTTGCCGGTGCTGGTGGTGCTGACTGTGTTCGTCGTAGTGGACGCGGTGCGTACCGGTCGTGGAGGGCCGGCGGAACCGATCGATCCGGGGTTCGGGGCGCTCGGGCCGCCGCCGGCCAGCGCGGGTGTGATCGGCGCACCACCCGGCGACGGCAGCTTCCCGGAGGATCTGCCGATCGGGGCGTTGCCCGAGGGCGGGAAGTTCACCGAGACCGGTAAGGGCACCTGGCGGACCGTGCCGGGCGCCTCCGCCCGCGTCGGCGCGGGCGAGCAGTACACCTTCACTTACACGGTCGAGGTGGAGAACGGGATCGATACGCGTAATTTCGGCGGCGACGAATCGGTGGCCCGGATGGTCGAATCGACGCTCGGCAACCCGAAGAGCTGGGTGCACGACCGGAAGTTCGCGTTCCAGCGCATCGATCGTGGCGAGCCGGATTTCCGGATCTCGCTCACCGCCCGCGCGACCACCCGGGAGGTCTGCGGATTCGATATCCCGATCGATTCCTCCTGCTACAACTCCGATCAGGCCAGGGTGGTGCTGTCGGAGGCGCGCTGGGTGCGCGGGGCTCCGGCGTTCGACGGCGATATCGGCTCCTACCGTCAGTATCTGGTCAACCACGAGGTCGGGCACGCTATCGGCTACCACGAGCATCAGCCGTGTGAGAGCGAGGGCGGTCTGGCCCCGGTGATGATGCAGCAGACCTTCGGCACCGCCAACAACGAGATCGCCGCCCTGGATCCGCACGGGGTCGTCCCGATGGACGGCAAGACCTGCCGCTTCAACCCCTGGCCGTATCCGCGCGGTTGAGCGTGGGCCCGGGCGTACGGGCCGGGTCCGGCGGTGGGGCCCCGCGCCGGCCCGGGAAGAATGACCCTCGCGCCGGCGTTGTACAGGGAACCTACGCCGGTGTGGGTGCGGGTCACAGCGGCCACGGGTCAGCGGCTGTACGCACCCCGCACACCGCATCCGGCTATTTCGATACGAGGAGTTCGAAGACGTGTCAACACCGCAGTCCCTGCCCCCACTTGTGGAGCCCGCCGCCGAGCTGACCAGGGACGAGGTCGCCCGTTACAGCCGTCACCTGATCATCCCCGACCTCGGGATGGACGGACAGAAACGGCTGAAGAACGCGAAGGTGCTCGTGATCGGGGCCGGCGGGCTGGGTTCTCCGGCGCTGCTGTACCTGGCCGCCGCCGGTGTGGGCACCCTGGGCATCGTCGAGTTCGACGAGGTCGATGCCTCGAATCTGCAACGGCAGGTCATCCACGGTGAATCCGATATCGGCCGCCCCAAGGCCGACAGTGCCCGCGATTCCATCCTGGAGATCAATTCCGGGATCGACGTGCGCTTGCACAAGATCCGGCTGGAGCCGGAGAACGCCGTGCAGTTGTTCGCCGAATACGACCTGATCGTGGACGGTACCGACAACTTCGCGACCCGCTACCTGGTCAACGATGCCGCGGTGCTGGCCGGCAAACCGTATGTGTGGGGTTCGATCTATCGGTTCGAGGGCCAGGTCTCGGTGTTCTGGGAGGACGCGCCGGACGGTCGCGGGATCAACTATCGCGATCTGTACCCGGAGGCCCCGCCGCCGGGAATGGTTCCCTCCTGCGCCGAGGGCGGCGTGCTGGGCGTGCTGTGCGCGTCCATCGGCTCGGTCATGGTCACCGAGGCCATCAAGCTGATCACCGGTATCGGCGACCCGCTGCTGGGCCGGCTCATGGTGTACGACGCACTCGATATGAGCTACCGGACCATCAAGTTGCGTCGCGATCCCGCGCGGCAGCCGATCACCGAACTGATCGACTACGAGGCGTTCTGCGGTGTGGTGTCCGAGGAGGGACAGGCCGCGGCCGCCGGTTCCACGGTGACCGCGCGTGAGCTCAAGGAGCTGCTGGACGCCGGTGATGTGGAGTTGATCGATGTGCGTGAACCGGTGGAATGGGACATCGTGCACATCGAGGGCGCGACGCTGATCCCGAAGGACCGCATCCTGTCGGGGGAGGCGCTGGCCGAACTGCCGCAGAACCGCAAGATCGTGCTGCACTGCAAGACCGGTGTCCGGTCGGCCGAGGCGCTGGCCGCCCTCAAGCGGGCGGGTTTCGCCGACGCCACACACCTGCAGGGCGGTGTGATCGCCTGGGCGCATCAGGTCGACCCGTCACTGCCGGTGTACTGAGCCGTCGAGCTCGTGGTAGGCCGCTGACCTGCGCGTGAACCGTGCGCGGGCGGCCGGTCCCGGTCCACGCGCACAGTGTGTGACCGGGTGCGGTAACGGTGTGTCGCGGCAGTGCTACGACACGGTGTGGCGCGATACCGGGGCCCGGCGGCGGGAGTACGGTACGGCCGTGACCACCACTGTCGAACCCCCCGAACATGTGCGGGCCACGTACGGTCTGCGGGAACTGACCCCCGTCGCCCTCGGTGACTGGGAGGGCGGCTGGCGCCTCGGCGATGTGGTGCTCAGTCCCGTCGCCGACCATGCGCGTGCGGCCTGGTCGGCGAAGGTCCGGGAGAGTTTGCGGGTGGACGGGTTGCGGCTGGCCCGCCCGGTGCGGGCCACCGACGGCCGGTACGTGGTATCGGGCTGGCGGTGCGACACCTTCATGACGGGCTGTCCGGAGCCACGCCACGACGAGGTGGTCTCGGTCTCGCTGCGACTGCACAAGGCCACGGCCACCCTCGAGCGGCCCCGTTTCCTCTCGCAGCCGCCGGTCACGCCCTGGCTGGATGTGGACGTCTTCGTCGCCGCGGACCGGGCGGCGTGGGAGGCGGTGCCGTTGCGGACGCTGCGCGCGGCGGGCGCGGTGATGGAGAACTCGCCCGACGGACGGCACAGCCTCGAACTGATCGGTCAGCTGGCCACCCTGCGCAAACCTGTGCGGACGCCACCGCAGCTGGTGCACGGTGATCTGTTCGGCACCGTGCTGTTCGCGGGGGCGCAGACGCCCGCGCTCACCGATCTGACCCCGTACTGGCGCCCACCGGCGTGGGCGGCGGGTGTGGTCGTGGTGGACGCGCTGTCGTGGGGCGGCGCCGACGACGGGCTGCTGGAACGCTGGTCCGATCTGCCGGAATGGCCGCAGATGCTGTTGCGGGCGGTGATGTTCCGGCTGGCGGTGCATGTGCTGCATCCGCGGTCCACGCCGGAAGCGCTGCCCGGGTTGGTCCGGACAGCGGATATGGTGCGATTCCTGCTGTGACAGCGTGTCTGATAACTCGACAAGTTATCGAGCACCGCCCTTCTCGGGCGTCCTCGGCTCATGCCCCGACCGGGGTATGAGCCTTGGTTCCCGCGTCGTCCGGGCCGGTTGCACCGGCACCCATTAGGTGCCGGTCAGTGCCTTCCCGTCGGCGGGCGTTGGTAGCCCGGCCCCCTGCTCGGAGGTCCGGGGATCGTGGTGGGTCTTGCCTGTGGAGTGTCGGCCAGGCAGCGAGGTTGACGGCGGCGTTGAGGTCGCGGTCGGCGCGGTACCCGCACCCGCAGCCGAACACCCGGTCCGACAATGTCAGGGCGTGGTTGAGGGTGCCGCAGGCCGGACACCGTTTACTCGACGGGAACCACCGGTCGGCGGTGACGACGGTGCCGCCTCGCCACTGCTGTTTGTAGTCCAGCAGTCGCCCGAAATCGGCCCACCCGGCATCGGCGATCGCCCGCGCAAGGCGGGGGTTGCGCAGCATCCCGGCCACATGCAGGTCCTCGATAACGAGCCGGTCGTGGGTTTTGACCAGCTGGTTGGTGACCTGATGCAGGAAATGACGACGCGCATTCGCCACACGACGATGATGGCGGGCCAGCCGGGAGGCGGCTTCTCGCTGGTTGTGGGAGCCTTTCTCCTTCCTCGATAGGGCTTTCGCCAGCCGCCGCTGCCGCGCCAACCCGCGAGCCAGGGGTTTCGGTGGGTTATAGACCCGAGCGACTTCGCGGCCCTCGGCATCGGCGGCGACCAGGAACGCCGACAACCCACGATCGATACCGACCCACCCACCAGCGTCGTCGGGGCCCCGAGCCGGGTGGTGGTGGTCTGGGTGCAGATCCGCGGCCTCGATACTCACGCTGACCCACCAGTGGCCCGCCCGTTGGGTCACGGTGGCGGACAGGATCTTCGCTCGCCCGCCGGTGAGCAGGCGACGTAGGCGACGCGTGTCCTCCCGGACCCGGAGCTGCCCGAGGCCGGGTAGGGTCACCGACCGTGGGAGGTCGTTGTCGCCGACCCGGATCGCCGGACGACCGGTTTTGGCGTGTTTGTTGCGGAGCCGGAACGATGCGGTGCTGGTGGTTTTCTTCTTGAACCGAGGAAACCCGACCGTGCGGCCGCGGCGTTTCCCGCTGCGGGAGTCCGACCACGCGGCCAGTCCGCGGCCGCAGTCGGTGGCGGCTTCCTCGAACACCTGCTGACACACTTGGTCACGCCATGCCAGTCCGGTGACCTCGATCTCGGTGATCCCGGTGGGGTCGACGGTGAATATCCGTCCCGCGGCTTCGGATTTCTTCCAGGTGTTGAAGGTGTTGATCAGGTCGAATCGGGTCCACGGGACAGGGTGTTCGGGGTCGGCCCGCCGCTGGGTGAGCGCGGTTTTCACCATCGCCAGGCACTGGTTGTAGGCGAAGCGTGCCGCGCCCGCGTGCCGGGCCAGCACGGTCTGCTGCTCGACGGTGGGGTCGAGGCAGTACCGGAACGCGGTGTGCCTGCTCATCGTCGGCGACTATGGCACAGGCCACCGACAACATCGCGAGATACGCGTCAACCTTCTGCAAGCCGGCCCAACCTGCGAGCAGAACCGCAGGACAACACGAGTCACCGCACCTCCGTCAGCGCACCCGCACCCTACGCCCCGGCCCACCGACCCGAACCCGGCAATCCGAGATCTCAGACAGGCTCTGGGCCTGGTCTGCTCCATGCGGGACCCGATATGAGTGAGGGCCCGGCGGGTATCGAACCGGCCGGGCCCTGCCCTGGCTGCGGAGCCGTCAGACGTTTGCGTACGCCAGCGACGGCACCCGGCCCACCGCGAACGAGGCGCGGCGGTAGAACCACCAGGTGACCCCGGCCATCACCAGGAACGCGGCGGCGTAGGACCAGAACGCGGGCGCCATGGTGCCGAAATTGGTGTTGGACAGGCGCAGTGCCTGTTGGAGTACGAAACCGCCGAAGGCGCCGACCGCTCCGATGACCCCGATGGCCGCGCCCGCCTGCCGCTTCGCCGAGGCCGCCCCTTCCGCCGGCGCGAGGCCGTACTCGGAGGCGTACTTCTCGGCCTCGGCGCTGAAGATGGACGGGATCATCCGATAGGTGGAGCCGTTGCCGATACCGGTGAGCACGAAGAGCACCAGGAAGGCCAGCAGGTAGAGCGGGAAACTCTTCATCTCGAGCGCGGCCATGATGAGCGCGACCGCGACGGCCATCCCGCCGAACACGGCGATGGTGATCTTCGCGCCGCCGCCCAGTTTGTCGGAGAGCCAGCCGCCGAACGGCCGGGAGAAGGAGCCGACGAGGGCGCCGAGGAACGCCAGATTTCCGAGGGTGGTGATCCAGCCGATGCCCGCCAGCTCCGGGAAATTGGCCTTGATGAGTGTCGGGAAGGCGAACGAGAATCCGATGAACGAACCGAACGTGCCGATGTAGAGGAACGCCATCACCCAGGTGTGGTGATTGGTCAGCGCGGGTTTGTAGGAGCGTCCGTCGGATTTCGCGGTCGACAGGCTGTCCATGTACCGCAGCGCGCCGAACGCGGCGGCCAGGATGAACGGAATCCACACCAGCACCGCCAGGGTGATCCCGAAGCGGTATCCGGCCGCGTCCTTCGCGGTGAGATGGGTGCCGAGGGTGGTCAGCAGCGGCACCAGCAGCTGGGTCTGGGCGACACCGAGATTGCCGCCCGCGGCATTGATCCCGAGCGCCGCGCCTTTCTTCCCGTCGGGGAAGAAGAACGAGATATCGGCCATCGACGAGGAGAAATTGCCACCGCCGAAACCGGACAGCGCGGCCAGCACCACGAAAACCCACATCGGGGTGCCGGGCTGGTTGACGAAGAAGATCAGGCCGACGGTGGGGACGAGCAGCATGGCGGCGCTGAACACCGTGAAGGCCCGCCCGCCGAACCGGGGGATGGCGAAGGTGTAGGGGATGCGCAGGGTCGACCCGACCAGGGTGGGGATGGAGGTGAGCAGCAGGGCATTGCTGACCGCGGCCGGATCACCTGTGCCGAGCCCGTCCAGGAATGCGAAACCGGCAGCGCCCATTCCGGTGACGACACTGGCCCACAGGACCCAGATACTGAAGCCCAGGTTCTCCGCGAATACCGGGAACAGCAGGTTCTTCTTGGCGGTGCGGTCGGCGCCGGAGCTCCAGAACCGCTCGTTGTCCGGTTCCCACCGGTCGATCCAGCGACCCCGGCGCTGGTGGACGAAGCCCGTTGCGGTGTCGGGTGATTGCCGGCCGGTGTCGGCTGTCGCGGTCATCGGCGCCCCTCTCGTCGTTACTCGACGCCCCCCTGGGCCGGGGCGCCCGGCCACGGCGGCCGGGCGGTCGAGTGCGGTGTTGTGACGTGAGAAAACGCTAGGAGCCGGGTGTTCCACCAGGTGGCGTGCAATGACGATCGCCACAAATCCCGCTCACGGCGGAGCGACACCCGGGCGATCGGTCCGTAACCTCGAGGGAACCCGGCCCGGACCACACCCGATGGCGGTGTGCTCGAAGTGCGGCGTGTGGATGCGCACGGACGGAGCCCGGGCGCAGGTAGAGCCTAGTGGTCGCGGTAATCGGCGAGCAGGGTGTCGAGGAAACACCGGGTGGTGCGGGCGGCCTTGTCGGCGTCGCCGTCGATGATGGCCTGCACCAGTTCGCGATGTTCGGCGGCGTACCAGCTGTCGATACGATCGGTGCGCGAACGGATCCCGGATTCGATGTAGCCCAGGACCGAGTCGTAGAACTCGATGTACACGGCGTTGCCGCTGGCGAGCACGATCGCCCGGTGGAGTTGGACATCGGCCTCGATGGCCGCGGCCCGGTCCACCCGCCACAGCCGGTTGCGGTCGTCGAGTAGCCGGCGGAGGGTGGCGATATCGGTGTCGTCGCGCCGGTGGGCGGCCAGCGCGGCGGCGGTGGCCTCGAGTCCGTGGCGTAATTCCAGGACATCGCGTTCGGCGGCTTCGGCGAAGTATTTGGTCAGTGTCCCGCCCACCTCGGAGGTGGCTTTGACGTAGGTGCCGGAACCCTGCCGCCGTTCCAGCATGCCGGCATGGACCAGCGCCTGGACGGCCTCGCGTAGGGTGTTGCGGCCGGTGCCGGTGAGTTCGGCCAATTCGGGCTCGGTGGGGATCCGCGTCCCGATCGGCCAGCGTCCCGAGCGGATATCCTCTTTGAGTTGCTCGGTGACCTGGGCGATGAGACTGGTGCGGCGCACGCTTTGCACGGCAACAGAGTACCGCCCATCACAATATTATTGCCCCGGTCATAGGGTCATCCTATGATTTCCGGGTGACTGCTGCGCTGCCCGAGACCCCCCAAGCGGCCGATCCACCTCTCGAGCAGCGGAAACGCAAACTGATCGAAGGCCGTTTACTGGTACTCGCGGCCATCGTGATGTCCGCGCTCGTGCTCCGGGTGGCCGTTACCGCGTTCACACCGCTCGCCGAGGACATCGGGCGCGATATCGGCTACTCCACCGCCATCGTCGGTGTCTTCGGGATGATCCCGACCCTCATGTTCTCGGTGACCGGGCTGCTGGCGCCGATCCTGGCCCGCAGAGTCGGTCTGGAACGGACCGTGCTGCTCGCGATGGCGGCGGCCGGGACCGGCATGCTCGTGCGGGTCCTCGTCTCGGGGACAGTCGAGCTGCTGCTGTTCTCCGCGCTCGCGCTCGGCGGTATGGGGATCGGCAATATCGTGGTCCCCCCGCTGGTCAAACGCTATTTCCCGGACCGGCTCGCCACGGTGAGCGCGCTCTACATCACCATGGTGCAGATCGGCACCGTACTGCCGGCGCTGGTCGCGGTGCCGCTGGCGGAAGCGCACGGCTGGCGCGTCTCCCTGGGGGTGTGGGCCCTGCTCGGCTTCGCGGCGGCCGTCCCCTGGATCGGGGTACTGCGCACCCGGCGCGCCCGCGCGGCGGCGGATACGACAGGTCTGCCGGATCCCGGGAGCGCCCCGGCTCCGACGGTGTGGCGCTCGCCGCTGGCCTGGGGGATGGCGGCCACCTTCGGGATGACCTCGCTGACCACCTACTCGGTGTTCACCTGGCTGCCGACGATCCTCGCCGACGCCGGTGCCGACGCGGCCTTCGGCGGCTCGATGGTCGCGCTGTTCGCCCTCGTCGGACTCGTCGCCGCCCTCACCGCACCCACGGTGGCCGCCCGGCTCGCCAACCCGTACCCGGTGGTCGTGGGGTGTGCCGCGTGTTTCTTCGTGGCCTTCGCCGGGCTGCTCTTCGCGCCCATGAGCGCGCCCATCCTGTGGGTGGCGATCCTCGGTCTCGGCCCGAGTACCTTCCCGATGACACTCACCCTCATCAACCTGCGCACTCGGACCCCGGCCGGTTCGGCCGCCCTGTCCGGCTTCACGCAGGGCGTCGGTTACGCGCTGGCCTGTGTGGGACCGCTGGTGTTCGGCATGCTGCACACGGTCACCGGCGGCTGGGCCGCCCCGTTCGCGCTGCTTTGTGTCTCGGTGCTGGTGCTGCTGATCGGCGCTTGGCAGGCATGTAAGCCGCGGATGCTCGAGGACTCCGTTTCCCCGCGCTGAACCGGCCACGCGGGACCGGTGCCCGGCACCGGAACGGCGCCCGGAGTTGCGTCGGAAGGTGACGCGGGTCATCATCGGCCCATTTCTCACCGCGTTCCGCGGCGGATATGGGCATTTCGTCACCGGCGGAAATGCCGATGACACAACGAGTTAACATCGGCGGCCTGCTCACCTGAGCGGCGCGAACCGCGTGAGAAACCGTTGATTCGACGGTCATCTCGGGCAGCATTTTCGCAATACCGGTTTCCTACCGTGGGGTCGAACCACGTTGGGAGGCCCTTGTGAGCACGCAGACCGAAAGCCGCGGCGACGCCCTGTCGGCGATGTGGCGGCGGCCGAAACTGGAGCGCTGGGACGCCGAGGACACCGCGGCCTGGGAGGCCGGCGGTAAGAAGATCGCCACACGCAATCTGATCTGGTCGGTCGTGGCCGAGCACATCGGATTCTCGATCTGGTCCATCTGGTCGGTGATGGTGCTGTTCATGCCGGCCGAGACCTACGGGATCGACGCGGCGGGCAAATTCTTCCTGGTCGCCGTACCGACACTGGTCGGCGCGATCCTGCGGATCCCGTACACGGTCGCCACGGCCCGGTTCGGCGGTCGTAACTGGACGGTGTTCAGCGCCGCCGCGCTGCTGGTGCCGGCCGTTCTCACCCTGTACTTCGTGAATCAGCCCGGCACCTCCTATACGACCTTCCTCATCGTCGCGGCGTTCGCCGGTCTGGGCGGCGGCAATTTCGCCTCCTCGATGACCAATATCAACGCCTTCTACCCGCAGCGGCTCAAGGGCTGGGCCCTGGGAATGAACGCCGGCGGCGGCAATATCGGGGTCCCGGTCATCCAGTTGTTCGGGCTGCTGGTCATCGCGATCCTCGGTAACGAGTACGCCTCGGTCATCTGCGCGACCTATCTGGTGCTGGTGGTCCTCGCCGGACTCGGCGCGGCGCTGTTCATGGACAACCTGCCCAACCAGAAGGCCGATCTGTCCTTTATGCTCACCGCCTTGAAAGTGCCGCAGTCCTGGGCGGTGTCGTTCCTCTACATCGGCACCTTCGGTTCCTTCATCGGGTACAGCTTCGCGTTCGGGCAGATCCTGCAGATCAGTTTCGTCGCCGGTGGGGACACCGCGGCCCAGGCCACGCTGCACGCCGCGCAGATCGCTTTCATCGGACCGCTGCTCGGGTCGATCGCCCGTCCCTACGGCGGCAAACTCGCCGACCGGATCGGCGGCAGCCGGGTCACTCTGTTCACCTTCGCGGCCATGATGGTCGCGGCGATCGCGGTGGCCACGGCCTCGATGGTTGCCGACGGCTCGCACAAGGGCTTCTCCGGGCCGGTGCCGGGCGCGCTGGTGGCCGGTTTCGTGGCGCTGTTCATCCTGTCCGGACTGGGCAACGGATCGGTCACCAAGATCATCCCGTCGGTTTTCGACGCCACATCGCGCAGCCTGGACACCGGTCCCGCCGAACGTGCCGCCTGGGCGCAGAACACCTCGGGCGCGCTCATCGGTTTCGTCGGCGCCATCGGCGCTCTCGGCGGTGTCGGCATCAACCTGGTGCTGCGGTCGTCGTACTCCTCGACCCAATCCGCGACCACCGCCTTCTGGGTGTTCACGGTGTTCTACATCGCCTGCGCTCTGGTCACCTGGGCGGTGTTCCTGCGCCGCCCCGGCGCCCCGGTGCGCGACCGCGAGGTGGTCGCGGCGGCCGAGGCCCTGGTCCGGCGGGCCGAATCCGGTTCCCGCAAACCCCAGCACACCGAATCCCGGTCCGCCCGGTCGTCGGCGACCCTCTGACCCCGGATCCCCACGGAGGACACCATGAACGCACAGCGCAGAACAGTCGTCGTCGCCGGTCACGGCATGGTCGGGCACCGGTTCGTCGAGGCCGTCCGCTCTCGGGACGAGTCGGGCCAGTGGCAGGTCGTCGTCCTCGGCGAGGAGAAACTGGCCGCCTACGACCGGGTCGGCCTGTCCTCCTACGTCGGCAACTGGGACGCCGCCTCGCTGGCGCTACCGGGTAACGAGTACGCCGGCGACGAACTGGTCGACCTGCGCCTCGGCCAGCGGGCCGAGGCCATCGACCGGGACGCCCGGAAGGTCACCACCACTTCCGGTGAGGTGCTCGACTACGACGCGCTGGTCCTGGCGACCGGTTCCTACCCGTTCGTACCGCCCGTGCCGGGGCACGAACACCAGGAATGCTTCGTCTACCGGACCCTCGAGGACCTGGACGGTATCCGGGCCGCGGCCGACGCGGCCGGGCCGGGCGCCCACGGCGTGGTCGTGGGCGGTGGCCTGCTCGGGCTGGAGGCCGCCAACGCGCTGCGGCTGCTCGGGCTCACCCCGCATGTGGTGGAGTACAACGACCGCCTGATGCCGGCCCAGATCGACGAGGGCGGCGGCGCGATCCTGGAGAAACTGGTCACCGACCTGGGGCTGCGGGTGCACACCGGGGTGGGCACCGCCGGGATCGAACGCGACGCGGCCGCCGGTCCGGCCGAACGGCTGCGGGTCACCCTGTCCGACGACACCGTGATCGATGCCGCGCTGGTGGTGTTCTCCGCGGGTGTCCGGCCGCGGGATCAGATCGCCCGCGACGCCGGGCTCGAGGTCGGCCCGCGCGGTGGCGTGATCACCGATCTGGGGCTGGCCACGTCCGATCCGAACATCTACGCCATCGGCGAATGCGCCGCGATCGAAGGGGTCTGCTACGGGTTGGTGGCGCCCGGCTACAGCACCGCCGAGATCGTGGCCGATCGCCTGCTGGGTGGTGCCGGTGAATTCCCCGGCGCCGATATGTCCACCAAGCTCAAGCTGCTCGGCGTGGATGTGGCCAGCTTCGGCGACGCGCACGGCACCACCGAAGGCGCACTGTCGGTGGTGTTGCACGACGCCGCCCGGGGTACCTACGCGAAACTGGTGATCTCCGACGACGCGCAGACCCTGCTGGGCGGCATCCTGGTCGGCGATGCCACCCAGTACGCCGCGCTGCGCCCGCTGGTGGGCCGGCCGCTGCCGGCCGAACCGGCCGCGCTCATCTCCCCGGCCGGGGCGGAACTGGGCGCCGACGCGCTGCCCGACGAAGCCCAGATCTGCTCCTGCAACGATGTGAGCAAGGGCGCCGTCTGCGGCGCCATCGCCGAGGGGGCCTGCGATATCCCGGCCATCAAGGCCTGCACCAAAGCCGGCACCTCCTGCGGCGGCTGCGTGCCGATGATCAAGAAGGTGCTCGAACAATCCGGCGCCGAGATGTCCAAGGCGCTGTGCGAGCACTTCGACCAGTCGCGCGCCGAGCTGTTCCAGATCGTGCAGGCCGCCGGTATCCGCACCTTCTCCGAACTCATCGCCCGGCACGGCCGGGGGACCGGTTGCGATATCTGCAAGCCGACGGTCGCCTCGATCCTGGCCTCCACCTCCAGCGAGCACATCCTGGAGGGCGAACAGGCCGCGTTACAGGACACCAACGACCACTTCCTGGCCAATATGCAGAAGAACGGCACCTACTCGGTGGTGCCGCGGATGCCGGGCGGCGAGGTGACCCCGGAACAGCTGATCGTGATCGGTGAGGTCGCCAAGGAGTTCGGTCTCTACACCAAGATCACCGGCGGGCAGCGGATCGACCTGTTCGGCGCGCGGGTGGAACAGCTGCCACTCATCTGGAAGCGCCTGGTGGACGCCGGTATGGAATCCGGCCACGCGTACGGTAAATCGCTGCGCACGGTGAAGAGTTGCGTCGGTTCCACCTGGTGCCGGTACGGCCGGCAGGATTCGGTCGGCATGGCCGTGCTGCTGGAGAAGCGTTACCGCGGCCTCCGGTCGCCGCACAAATTGAAATTGGCCGTGTCCGGTTGCGCCCGGGAATGCGCCGAGGCCCGCGGCAAGGATGTGGGCGTCATCGCCACCGAGAACGGGTGGAATCTCTATGTGGGCGGAAACGGCGGCCTGACCCCCAAACACGCGGCGCTGCTCGCGGGCGACCTCGACGATGCGCCGCTCATCGCCTATATCGACCGCTATCTGATGTTCTACATCCGCACCGCGGACCGGCTGCAGCGCACCGCGCCGTGGCAGGAGGACCTCGGTATCGACTACGTGCGCGAAGTGGTGTGCGAGGACAGCCTCGGGGTCGCCGCCGACCTGGAGCAGGCGATGGCCGACCATGTGGCCGGTTACCGCGACGAGTGGGCCGCGGTCCTCGACGACGAGGAGAAGCTGTCGCGGTTCGTCTCGTTCGTCAACGCCCCGGCCGCGGCCGACCCGACCATCACCTTCGACGACAGCGGTGAGCGCAAGGTCCCGGTGCTCCTCGGCCTGCCCGGTATGCCGGGAGGAGGCAGCGGAGCGTAACCACGCAGAACATGCCGGGTCGGCAGTAACGGAGGCAGCCTGCCCGGTACGCCGGGAGGAGGCAGCGGAGCGGGACCACGCAGGGCGTGCCGGGAGGGCCGGATGGGCACAGCCCGGCCTGGTACGCGGCCGGCGGAGCGCAGCCGCGGCCGGGGTAGCAGCACACCGGTCGCTACGCATGAGAAATGACGGCTTAACCGGCAGGAAACAGGCCGCCGGTACCAATGGATAACGGCGTGTGGAGGAGACACCTATGATGCGATCCCTCCGCCTTCGCTTCGGTCCCCGCGGACCGTATGAACCAGCTTCTGAGGAGGCGCTATGACCGTGATCGATACCCCAGTAGTTGTTCCGGCCACCACCGGGTGGACCCGGGCGTGCCCACTCGAGTACCTGATCCCCGGCCGCGGCGTGGCGGTGCTGCTGCCCGGCGGCGCCCAGGCGGCCCTGTTCCTGCTGCCCGAGGGCACGGTGTACGCGGTCGGCAATATCGATCCGTTCGGCCGGGCGGCGGTGATGTCGCGCGGTATCGTCGGCGACCGCGGCGGTGAGCCGGTGGTCGTGTCACCGTTGTTGAAGCAGGCCTTCTCCCTGCTCGACGGCCGGTGCCTGGACGACGCGACGACGAGCCTGCCGGTATATTCCGTGCGTGTGGACGACGGACAGGTGTCGATCTCGGACCGGCCCGTGACCGTGGCCCCGGATGGCTGCCCGGTATGACGGTTCCGGAGACGAATGCCTCGCTGGCCGGTTTCACGATCGGTCTCACCGCGGCCCGGCGGGCCGCGGAATTCGCCACCCTGCTCACCCGCCGGGGTGCGTCGGTCCTATCCGCACCGGCCATCCGGATCATCCCGCTCGCCGACGACACCGAACTGGAACGGGTGACCGGTGAGCTGGTCGCCGATCCACCGCAGATCGCGGTGGCCACCACCGGTATCGGTTTCCGCGGCTGGATGGAGGCCGCCGAGGGCTGGGGCCTGGCCGAACAGTTGCGTGCGACCCTGGGCGGCACCCGGATGCTGGCCCGGGGCCCGAAGGCCAAAGGTGCGATCCGGGCCGCGGAACTGCGTGAGGAGTGGTCGCCGGCGTCGGAGTCCTCGGCCGAGGTCCTGGATCATCTGCTCGCCGAAGGCGTCGAGGGCGTGCGGATCGCGGTCCAGCTGCACGGCGCCACCACCGAATGGGAACCGATCCCCGACTTCTGCGAAGTGCTGCGGTGCGCGGGCGCCGATGTGGTGCCCGTACCGGTGTACCGGTGGGAGCCGCCCGCGGACCGCGGTCCGATGGATCAGCTGATCGAGGCCATTGTGACCTCCGCGATCGACTGTGTGACCTTCACCAGCGCCCCGGCCGTGGCCTCGATGCTCATGCGCGCCAAGGAGACCGGGGTCCTGGAGGGGATGTTGCACGCGCTGCGCAGCCGGGTGCCGGTAGCCTGTGTCGGTCCGATCACCGCGGCCCCGCTCGAGGAACTCGGGGTGCCCACTACGATGCCCGGCCGGGCCCGGCTGGGTGCGCTGGCCCGCCATGTCGCCGAGGAACTTCCGCGCCGGGCCGGGCGGATCAATGCCGCCGGCCACACCATCAGCGTGCGTGGTGCGTGCGTGGTGGTGGACGGCACGGTGAAACAGCTCGCCCCGGCGCCCATGGCGCTGATGCGCTCCCTGGCCCGCCAGCCGGGCCGGGTGGTCTCCCGCGAGGACCTGCTGGCGGCGCTGCCCGGCGGCGGCGACGATACGCACGCGGTGGAGACCGCGATCGCCCGGTTGCGGGCGGGTCTGGGCGCCCCCAAGGCGATCCAGACGGTGGTCAAGCGCGGGTACCGGCTGGCCATGGATCCGGCCGAATGCACCGACAACAATGCCGATACGGCGCCACCGGCCGCGGCCCCGGCGCGCACCGCGCGCTATGTCCGGACGGTGGTGCCGGGGTGAGGCGGCCACCGCCCGCGCTGGTGCTGGTAGCGCACGGCACCCGCAATGCGAAGGGCGTGCAGATGATCGCCGCGCTGGCCGAAGCGGTCGGGCTTGAACTGGACCGGCGGCCCGGCACCCCGGAGGCCCGGTGCGATCACTCCGGCGCGTCCGGTTCCGCCGGCCGGCGCGCGGCCGCGCCCGGCTACTCGAACTGCGGTTGTACGCCCGAGCGGACAGCGGGGCCGGCCGTGGACGACTGCGCGAATCCGGCCGTGCGTACGGCGTTCGTCGATGTGCTCGGGCCCTCGCCCGCCGAGGTGCTGCGGGATCTGGCGACCCGGGCCGTGGTGGCCGGTGATTCCGTTCCGGTCGTGGTGGTGCCGGCCTTTCTGGCCTCCGGATATCACGTCTACCAGGACGTACCCCGCGGGGTCTCCGACAGCGGCCATCCCGCGGTGACGGTCACCGCGGCGATGGGTCCCGACCCCGCACTGGCGCGCATCATGGCCGTACGGCTGCGGGCGGCCGGTTGGCGGCCCGGCGACGCCGTGGTCTTGGCGGCCGCGGGATCCTCGGATGCGCGCGCCCGCGCCGATGTGCGCCGCGCCGCCGCCATGCTCACCGCACAGCTCGCGAGTCCGGTGCGCACCGCCTACGTCGCCACCGGGGCGCCCCGCGTTCCCGAAGTCGTGGCGCAGTTGCGCGAGGCCGGGCGGGAGCGGGTGTTCATCGCCTCCTATCTCCTCGCGCACGGGCTGTTCCACGAGCGGCTGCACCAGGCGGGTGCGACCGGGGTGGCCGAGCCGATCGGAGTCCATCCGGCCGTGGTCCGGTTGATCGCGGACCGCTACCGCAGCGCGGTCCGGGACGCGGACCGGCAGCGAGTGCGCTGACCACTTCGCCGCGACCCCGCGCCGTTCGCCGGAATCGCGGCCGCCGGATCCGTCAGCGTGCGTGGCGCAACCGGAGGCCGCTGAAACCCAGGGTGCCGGCGGTCAGCGCCTGCCAGAAAGGCGCCGGTTCGGGTAGTACCCGCAGCTGGATGCCGGCTTCCTCGTGCAGTGGGAGGAGGTCGCCGACCGGGTCCGGCGGAGCGAGTGGTTCGACTGCTTCGGTGGAGAATCAGACCCGGTACCAGACGAACCGGTCCTTACGGGTCGGGCCGTACCGGTCGATCTGGTCGAACAACAGTGCGGCCGGTTCCACGACCGCGCTGTGGCCCTGGGCGTCGTCGTAGGCCACCAGGATCCCGACGAACGCGGCGTGCCCGTCGGCGGTCTGGCGGTACACCACCGCACCGGAATCGCCGGCCTCGGCGCCGAGCGCGTTGGTGGCGTAGAGCCACTCCTCGTTGGCCTCGGTGATCGATCCGCACGTCCAGCCGGTGGTTGCGCCGATCTTGCAGACCTCCTGTCCCAGCTGCGGTTTCAAATCCACTGTGGACAGCCCGAAGCGTCCCATGGACGCGGCGACGCCGATCCCGTCGTACAGGCGGATCAATCCGAAACCGAACTTCAGGCCCTCGTCCGGGCGATGGGTTTCGAACCAGCCGATCGGGTTACCGACTTTATCGGTGACGATTCCCTGGTTGTAGCAGTGGCCGGCGGTCACCGCGTACTGGGCCGAGCCGATCGAACCGGTGAGTCCCACGGTGCAGCGAGTGGTGACTGCCTTGCCGTCGGCTATCTCGGTGTGCCGGATCTCCATACCCGGGTACACCGTCACGGTGGGTGCGGCCGCGGTGGGCGCGGCCACCGCGGTGCCGGGGAACAGCGCCGTACCGAAGGCAGCGACTACTGCGCACACGGTGACGGATAGGGGACGCCGGCTCCGCCGCCGGAAAACGCTGAACATCACGTACCTCGAATTTGCTCGAGCGACCGCCGACGCGGTCGGATCGGGCAGTAAGCGTAGACGATCGGGCGCCACTCTGCCCGCTGCGGCTCTTCCCAGCCGGTGGAAGTGCGGATCCGGATACGCCGGACCGGTGGAGTGCGGGTGACGGCGGCCACTCCCGCATGTGTAAACAAATGTAAACCGCTGGAGAAGCGGCGATTTCCGAAATTTCACCGTCGCTGTCCAGCAAGGAGGTCGCGGGGCCGGACACACGCCGCTACGCCCGTGCCTGGGACCACCGGTCACGCCGGACCGCTGGAGCTGACCACCTCCGGCCGGTGCGGGCGCGCCCCCTATACCAGGGGGATGAACTCGACGTGGTCGTCGTCGCGGGCCCCCGCGGGCACGATGACCAGGCCGTCGCGGTCGATGAGACCGCCGAGATGGGCGGTGCGGATCGCCGGATCGCCCACCCAGCCGCCGCCGGGCCGAGTCGCGTACCGGGCGGGCACGATCCGCGCCACCGGGCCGGAGATCTCGCCCGCGTTGCGCAGCGGTCCGCGGGCCCGGCGGGGTGCGGGGGCGCCGGTACGGCCGCCGACGATCGCGGATACCAGGGCGAGCAGGGTCGCGATCGCCGCGTAGGGGTTGCCGGGAAGTCCGAGAACCGTTGTGGTGGAGGTGAGTTCGGCGACGACAGTGGACCCGCCCGGACGCAGGGCCAGCCGGGAAACCAGGAAACGGGCCCCGCAGCGGTCGAGGGCGCCGCGTAGCTGATCGGCCGCGCCGCCGCCGGTGGCCCCGACCACGACCAGGAGGTCGCAGTCGGCCGCGGTGGTCAGCACCTGGTCGAAACCGTGGGCGGTATCGCGCAGATGCACCCGGTCGAGCACCGGGACGCCGTGGGCGGCGAGCAGATCGGGCAGGATCGGGCCGATCGAATCACGGGTCTGCCCGGCCTGCAGGGGACCGCTGCTGCGGATCTCGTCGCCGGTCATGACGATACGAGCGCGCACCGGGCCGCGGACCGTGGCGGTGGTGACCTCGACGGCCGCGGCGGCCGCGACGAGCGCGGGCGTCACCGCGGTGCCGGCCGGTGCGATCTCGTCGCCGGGAGTGCGGTCCTCGCCGCGCCGGCGGGTATCGGAGCGCAACGGGGTCTCCGGGAGCCGGTGCAAGGCGCGGTCGCCGCTGATCCGGGCGAATTCGTCGCGTAGTACCCGGGTGGTGCCCTCCGGGACCTGGGCGCCGGTGGCGATCCGCACCGCTTCGCCCGGGCGCAGCCCGTCGGGTCGCTGCCCGCCGGCGAAACCGATATCGGCGCGCAGCTCCCACGGGCCGTCCCCGGCGACGGCGTACCCGTCCATGGCCGAGACATCGAAGCGGGGCAGGGCCTCGGCGGCGGTGATCGGTGCGGCCAGGGCGGCCCCGCGCACCGCGGGCAGATCCGCCTCGCGTTCGGGCAGCCGGGACAGGCCGGTACGCAACAGCTCCCGGGCCCGGTCGAGTGATACCGCCGCGGTGGCGGCCCGGGGAGCGGCGGGTGCGGAATCGCCGGTGTCCCGGTCGCCGAGTGCGCTGCGGGCGGCGGCGATCTCGCCGGGAGTATCGCAGTCGTCGACCCCGGGCAGTTCCACGATATTCGTGCGGCGCGGGACCAGGGCTTTCATCGGCTGGTTGAGTACGCTGTCGAGTTCGGCGAGCCGAGCCGCGAGCGGTTCGGTCCGCCATACACCGATCAGATACTGGGGGCGTCCGGACGGGTCGGCGGCGAAGACCGCGTCGAAATCGGCACTCTGCCGCACCAATTCACCGATCGCCGCCTCGGTCAGGAACGGGAGGTCCGCGGCGAGGACGACGATCCGGGGCGCGGGTTCGGCACCGAGCACGGCCAGGCCCGCCGCGACCGCCGCGACCGGGCCCGAGCCGGGCTCCGGCTCCCGGGTCTGCACGATATGCGCGGCGAGCTCCGGGCGCGGCGGCCCGACCACCACCGTCCGCCCGAGGGAGGCCACCGCGGTCAATGCCGTCTGCAGCATGGACCGCCCG
This sequence comes from Nocardia sp. NPDC002869, assembly GCF_046764065.1. Lineage (NCBI taxonomy): Bacteria > Bacillati > Actinomycetota > Actinomycetes > Mycobacteriales > Nocardiaceae > Nocardia > Nocardia sp. NPDC002869. The sequence continues at coordinate 58,286 of NZ_JBKOOL010000003.1, read as the reverse complement.
CCGACCACGAGGCCCGGTTTGTCGACGCCGCCCATCCGGCTGGCCCGCCCCCCGGCGAGCACGATCACGTCCGGGGCCGGCAGAGAATTCGGCATACGGTCATGCTATTCACCGTCTGGGACGATGGGCATTCCGGCGGGGCCGACCGCCGGGTTTTCCGGGCCGATGAGGACCACTCCGCGTCGCCGGTCCGCCCGGCGCCGGACCCCGGTGCGCACTACTCTCCCTCCCGAGGACCGGATTCCGGTTCCGTCCGAAATGAGGGGGTCGCCGATGCGACGAATGCTCAGGGGGATGGTGCTGTCCCTGCTGCTGGTGCTCGCCGGGGCCACGCAGGTGGGCGTGGCCCCGGCGCAGGACCCGGACCGGCCGGTGGTCCGGGTCGGCACCGAGGGCACCTATCCGCCGTTCTCGTTCCACGATCCGGGCAGCCGGCAGCTGACCGGTTACGACATCGAGGTGATCGAGGCGATCGCCGGCCGGGCCGGCTGGGACCTCCAATTCGTCGAGACCCAATGGGACGCGATTTTTCCCGCCCTGGACTCCGGCCGGATCGACGTCATCGCCAACCAGGTCTCGGTCAACGACGAGCGCCGGGCGAAATACGGCCTGTCCGATACCTACACCTACTCCCACGGTGTGATCGTCCGGCGCACCGGCGACGAGCGCATCCGGACGCTGGACGATCTGGCCGGCCGGACCACCGCGCAGTCGAGCACCAGCAACTGGGCCCGGGTGGCGCGCGACGCGGGTGCCGACGTCGAAACGGTCGAAGGGTTCACGCAGGCGGCCGCGCTGCTCACCCAGGGCCGGGTCGACGCGATCGTCAACGACAACATCGCCGTGCTCGACTACCTGGCCGGCACCGGGTCCACGGATATCGAGATCGTCGGTGACGCCGGTGCGGAGACCAGCGAACAGGTCCTCGCCTTCCGCAAGGACGACTCGGCACTGCTCGACCAGGCGAACCGGGCGATCGCGGCGCTGGCCGCCGACGGGACGCTCACCGCCATCTCGCAGAAATACTTCCGGGCCGATGTGTCGGTACCCGACGGCGGCAGCGCCGACCTGTCCGAGGGGCGCGGCCACCGCGACACCTGGGAAGTGCTGCGCGGGGCGGCGTGGCCGATGTTCGTCGGGCTGGCGAAGGTGACGATCCCGCTGACCGCGCTGAGTTTCGCGATCGGGCTGGTGCTCGCACTGCTGGTCGCGCTCGCGCGGATCTCCTCCTACCGGGTCCTGGCCGGACCGGCCCGCGCGTTCATCTCGATCATTCGCGGTACACCGCTGCTGGTGCAGCTGTTCATCGTCTTCTACGGGCTGCCCCAGATCGGGTTGACGTTCGATCCGTTCCTCGCGGCCGTGATCGCGTTCAGTCTCAATGTGGCCGGCTATGCGGCCGAGGTGATCCGGTCGGCGATCCTGTCCGTGCCGAAGGGGCAGTTCGAGGCGGCAGCCACCGTCGGCCTCGGTTACGCGCAGACACTGCGCCGCATCGTCCTTCCACAGGCGACCAGGACCGCGGTGCCGCCGCTGTCCAACACCTTGCTCTCACTGCTCAAGGACACCTCCCTGGGCTCGGTGGTGCTGCTGACCGAACTGTTCCGGGAAGCTCAGCTCGCGGCGGCCGAGAGCAATGAGTTCCTCGCGCTCTACACGTTCGCCGCGCTGTACTACTGGGTGATCTGCGTGGCCCTTTCCGCCGGTCAGAAACGACTGGAGACCCGACTCGACAGGTATGTGGCCAGATGACCGACAGCACCGACCAGAACACCGAGCCCGCCCGGATCCGGGTGCGTGGCCTGGCGAAGTCCTTCGGCGACCGGCAGGTGCTGCGCGGTATCGACTTCGAGTCCCGGCGAGGGACCGCGACCGTCCTGCTGGGTCCCTCGGGGTCGGGTAAGACCACGGTGCTGCGCTCACTGAACGTGCTGGACACGCCGGAGCGGGGAGTGGTCGGCATCGACGATGTGGAGATCGACTTCGCCCGGCTGCCGCGCGGCCGGGCGGGGCGCCGGGAGGCGAGCCGGTTGCGTGCCCAGAGCGGAATGGTCTTCCAGTCGCACAATCTCTTCCCGCACCGCACGGTGCTGGAGAACATCGTCGAAGGTCCCGTCGTCGCCCAGCGGCGGCCCCGGGAAGAAGCGGTCGCCGAGGCACGGACCCTGTTGGCGCAGGTGGGTTTGGCCGACCGTGCGGAGGCCTACCCGTTCCAGCTCTCGGGAGGCCAGCAGCAGCGGGTCGGGATCGCGCGGGCCCTCGCGTTGAAACCGCGGGTGGTGCTGTTCGACGAGCCGACCTCGGCGCTGGATCCCGAACTGGTCGGTGAGGTGCTGGCGGTGATCAAGGACCTGGCCGCCCAGGACTGGACGATGGTGATCGTCACCCACGAGATCCGGTTCGCGCGGCAGGTGGCCGATCAGGTCCTGTTCCTCGACGACGGCGTCATCGTCGAGCGGGGCCCGGCGGACCAGGTGATCGGCGCGCCACGGGAAGAGCGGACGCGGCGTTTCCTGCAACGCGTGCTCGAACCCGGCTGACCGGCCCGCCGCCGCATGCGGTTCAGTCGAACCGGTGACGGGCGGTACGCAGCGTGACCCGGCCGTCGGTCACGGCCACGCCCTCGGCCGCGAGCAGCCGCAGCTGCCGATCGGCGAGGTGGGCGGCCGGTCTGCCCGAGGCGCCCAGCACCCGGTGCCAGGGCAGATCGGCGGCATCGGTGCGCATGATCCAGCCCACGGTCCGCGGGGTCGACAGTCCGGCCGCCGCGGCGATATCGCCGTAGGTCGCGACCCGGCCCGGCGGAATCGCCGCGACCAGTTCGCGGACGCGTTCGATCTGTTCGTCGCTGGTGACCATCAGAACGCGGCCCGGATCAGCGCCGCCGTCTCGCGCGGCAGGATCTGGGCGACCATATGCTCGCAATTCCATTCGTGCGCCGTCAGTGCCTCGCCGAGCCGGTCGGCCAGTGCGGCGCGGAGTTCCGGCGTGACGAACGGCGGATCCACCTTCGTGGCCCGGACCAGCGCGGTGGGCAGACCGGGCTCGGGAAGTACCAGGTCACGCGCGAGCTGACCCCAATACGCGATGAGTGCCGCCGTATCCACCCGCCAGCGCATCCGGCCGGCCGCGGCGGGCATCAGGTGCTCGTCGAGTTCGGCGCGCAGCAGCTCCGGCGCGACCGCGCCCCAGCCCGTCGCCAGTTTGTCCATCCGGGCTTCGTCCGCATCGGTGTAATCGGGCGAGCCGAGAGTGGCCTCGGCGATCTCGTGCAACCACGCCGGATCCAATGCGACGGCCGGATCGAGCAGTACCAGTCCGCGGACCAGCTCCGGGTGCCGCCGCGCCAGATGCAATGCGCACGCCCCGCCGAAGGAGTGGGCGGCCACCACCACCGGCTCCGCGGTTTCGGCGGTGATCAGCGCCACCAGATCGGCGACGATCGTTTCGAGGTCCCAGGGCGGCAGTGCGGTGGAACGGCCGTGTCCGCGCAGGTCGGGGGCGATCACCCGGATATCGGGCAGGAACTCGGTGGCCAGCGCCTCCCAGCGTTTCCCGTGGCCGGTCAGGCCGTGCAGGGCCAGCAGCACCGGGCCGGCCGCCGGGCCGAAACGGTGAACATGCAGTGTGGACACAATGACATTCTTATCCGAGCGCTCCGACATCGCGGCGGGTGCGGTGCCGACGTGGTATCGGCGGTGTCGGCCCCGTCTGTTGCAATAGCCGTCGTGGTGCGTTCGGATAAGCCGGTGCGGCTGGTGCGCCGGAAGACGGCGGCTCCCCGGGCTCGGACCTGGGGAGCCGATGTCGGCGCGCTGTTCGCCGCCCCGCCGTCCGCTACCGCCGCGCAACCGGACCCGAACCGGATCTGGCGGGTGCTCGGGGGCCCCGGCACCGGGAAGACCGCTCTGCTGATCGATGTGGCCGCGACGCGGATCGCGACGGGTGCGGATCCGGAATCGGTGCTACTGCTCACCCATTCCAAACAGGCGGCGGCGGCCGCCCGGGACGCGCTCACCGAACGGCTGGACAACTGGCCGATATGCGCCCCCGTAGTCGCGGCCGCTGCGTCCGCGGGGGGAGCGGCACGCGCCGCCGAGCCGGCGGCCGACCCGCTGTTCGCGCTCGCCGAGCCGGTTCGCCCGCCGTCCGCGGTGCCCGGCGTCGCCGGCGCGACCCGGGAGCCGCTGGCCCGCACGATCCACTCCTACGCCTTCGGGGTTCTGCGCCGGCAGGCCGCCCGGCACGGGAATCCGCCGCCGCGGCTGCTCACCGGTGCCGAACAGGACGCCGTGCTGCGCGAGATGTTGCGCGGCGATATGGCCGATATCGCCGCCGGAGCCGGTGACCTGTGGCCGCGGCGGTTACAGCCCGCCCTGGGTCTCACCGGGTTCGCCGACGAGCTGCGCGATCTCATGCTGCGGGCCACCGAACGCGGTCTGGGCCCGGAGGATCTGATCGATCTCGGCCGGCGCCGGGACCGTCCCGACTGGATCGCGGCCGGCGATTTCGCGGCCCGCTACGAACAGGCGATGCTGCTGCGCTGGTCGGTCGGGGTGGCCGCGCCCGAGGCGTCGGCGCCCGCCCTGAATGCGGCCGAACTCGTCGGCGCCGCCCTGGACGCATTGGCCGGAGATCCCGAACTGCTGGCGGCCGAACGGGCCCGGTTGCGCTGTCTGCTGGTCGATGACGCCCAGCACCTGGACCCGCAGGCGGCGCTGCTGGTGCGGGTGCTGGCGGCCGGGGCCGGGACCACGATGATCGCCGGTGATCCCGACCAGGCCGTATACACCTTCCGCGGCGCCGATTCGCGGTTCCTCACCGAGGACTCCCCGCCGGGGCGGCGCATCGTCCTCTACGACAACCACCGGTCCGGTCCGGCGATCACCACCGCCACCGCCCGGATCGCGTCGCGGCTACCCGGGCGCGTCCCGCATCGCACCACCCGGGCCGACCTCGGTCCCGCGGAACGCGGGGAGCTGCCCCCGGATACCGGCGCCGAACCGCCGGTTCCGGCCGAGGTTCGGGTGCGGGTACTCGGCAGCCCCGCCAAGGAAGCGTCACTGATCGCCGACCATCTGCGCCGCGCGCATCTCACCGAGGGCGTGCCCTGGTCACAGATGGCGGTGATCGTGCGCTCGGTGCCACTGCTGCTGCCGCCGCTGCGCCGGGCCCTGCTGGCGGCCGGGGTGCCGATCGCGCAACCCGCGAACGATATCCCGCTGGCCCGTCGCCGCGGTGCCGCCTGGATGCTGCTGGCGCTGCGGGCCGTCCTCGCCGCCGAGGCCACACGACGCGGCACCGGGTCCACCGAATCCCTGTTCGGTCCCGACGAGGCGCTCGACCTCCTGGCCGGACCGTTGGGCGGAGCCGATGCGATCAGCCTGCGGCGCCTGCGTCGCGGTATCCGCCGCGCCGCGGTGGAACTCGCCCGCACCCCGAATCCCGCCGCGGCACCGGGGCCGGACTCTGCCGGTGCGCCTGATCCGGACACTGCCGCCGCGCCGGGCCCGGACATTGCCGGTGCCCCGGATTCGGACCACGACGCCACGCCGGGCCCGAACCTTGCCGACGCTTCGGGGCCGGGCCTTGCCGACGCTTCGGGGCCGGGCCTTGCCGACGTTTCGGGGCCGGGTCTTGCCGGTGCCTCTGGACCGGACCTCGCCCACATCCCGGACTCCGACCCTGCGCGCACAGCCGACCCGGACTTCGCCGCGTCACCGGACTTCCCGCCCGAGCCGATGCGCGAACCGCCCGTCTTCGACACCTACCGGGCCGAGGATCCCCTCGACGGGCTCCCACTCCGAGATCTCTTCGCCGATGTCGGTCGGTACCGGGCCGACGCGGACTGGTACGGGATCGACGAGGAGAGCTTCGGTGACGACCCATGGGACGGTCTCCCACCGGAACCTCCGGTGGACGAAGAGAATTTCCCGCCGGAGCCGTACCCCGATGACGGCGAGGAGCCCGATGGGGCCATCGGTACAACCGGGACGGCACCGGGCGGGACTGTCGACGAATCCGAAGCCCCCCGAACCGATCCGCGGACCCCGGCCGACGGAACGGATACCGACCCCCGGCGATCGGGCCCGCGCGGCTCCGCCCCGGACCGGCCTTCGGTGGAGGTGCTGCGGGAGCTGCTGCTCGGCTCGGGCGACGACCGGCTCGTCGCCGGCCTCACCGAGGTCGAGATCGCCCCGCTCGAACGGGCGGCCCGGGCACTGGACCGCGCCCGCCGGGTCCGGCGCGAGGGCGGCGGCCTCGAGGACGTGCTGTGGGCGTTGTGGACCGGGTCGCGGCTGGAGCGGCGCTGGCTGGCGCAGTCCCGGCGCGGGGGAGCGGCGGGTATGCAGGCCGACCGCGATCTCGACGCCGCCGTCGCGCTGTTCGACGCCGCGGCCGCCTACACCGACCGCCTACCGGGTGCGACCATCGAGGGCTTCGTCGAATACCTGCTCCAGCAGCAGATCCCGCAGGACCGGGCGGTGCGGACGCAGCGGGAGGAGGCGGTGGATCTCCTGAGCGCCCACGCGGCGGCCGGCCGGGAGTGGGAGGTCGTCGCGGTCGCCGGAGTGCAGGAGGGGATCTGGCCGGACCCCCGGCCGCGCGGGACACTGCTGCACACCGAGGATCTGGTGGACGAGGTCGCCGGTATCACCGAACGGGTCAGCCGCGCCGCGCCGGTCCTGGCCGAGGAGCGCCGGCTGCTGTTCGTCGCGTGCAGCCGGGCCCGCCGGTCGCTGCTGGTGACGGCGGTGGAATCGGTGACCGGCGAACGTGATCTGGTGCCTTCCCGGTTCCTGGCCGAATTGCTCGGCGGTGATACCGGCGGGGAGCCGGGTGCGCTTCCGGTCGCCGAACCCGGCCGGGTACTCGCCCTGCACGCGCTGATCGCCGAACTACGGGCGGTGGTCTGCGATCCCGGCGCCGGGGACGAACGCCGCCGCCGCGCCGCCCGGCAACTGGCCCGGCTCGCGCTGGCCGGGATTCCCGGTACCGCGCCCGACGACTGGTACGGGGTCCCCGGACTCAGCTCCACCGAGACGCTGTGGGACGACGACGCCCCGATCGCGCTGTCGCCCTCGACGGTGGAGCTGCTGCGGACCTGTCCGCTGCGGTGGGCGCTGGAACGCAACGGCGGGTCCGACGGCGAAAATCCCCACGCGGTCAAGGGAACCCTGGTGCATACCCTGGTCCAGGCACTGGCCGGCCGGGTGCCGCTGGATCAGGTGCGTGCCGAACTCGCCCGGAGCTGGTCCGGTATCGACCCCGAGACCAGCTGGTACTCCCGGCAGGAACTGCGCCGCACCGAGGCCATGCTGGATGCTTTCGTCGCCTGGGTGCGCACCACCCGCGGTGAACTCACCCAGGCCGGGATCGAGGTGCCGGTCGACTGTGTGCTGCCCGCTCCCGGCGACGATGCGCCCGAGGTCCGCATCCGCGGCCGCATCGACCGGCTGGAACGGGACGCCACGGGCCGTTTCGTCATCATCGATGTGAAGACGGGGAAGAATCCGGTCAGCGAAGCCGACGCCGCCCAGCACGCCCAGTTGGCGACCTACCAGGTCGCCGCCGCCGCGGGCGCCCTGGAGGAGAGCGCCGGTGATCCCGAACCCGGCGGCGCACGACTGGTGTACGTCGGATTGCCGGCGGCCGGCGGGGTGGCGAAGGAGCGGGTCCAGCCCGCGCTGGACGCCGAAGCGCTGGAGACCTGGCGCGAGACCATCCACGCCGCGGCCGCGAGCACCGAGGGCCCCGGTTTCCTGGCGATCCGTAACGAGGGCTGCCGGCACTGCGCCGTGAAGAACAGTTGCCCGGTGCAGGATGCCGGGCGCCAGGTGACCGACGAGTGAGCGCCCGGGTCTCGCCGGGACAGCTGGCCGACGCACTCGGGCTCCCTCCGCCGACCGCGGAACAGGCCGCGGTGATCGCCGCACCGTCCGGTCCGGCGCTGGTGGTGGCCGGTGCGGGTGCGGGCAAAACCGAAACGATGGCGGCCCGGGTGGTCTGGATGGTGGCCAACCGGCTGGTCACGCCGGAGGAGGTGCTCGGGCTGACCTTCACCCGCAAGGCGGCCCAGCAGCTCACCGCCCGGATTCGCACCCGGCTGGCCCGGCTGGCCGGGGCCCGGTTGCTGCGCGATCTCGACCCCTCCGGCGAACTGCGCGCGACCCTGGCCGGTGCCGAACCCGAGATCAGTACCTACCACTCCTATGCCGGCCGGCTGCTGAGCGAACACGGCCTGCTGCTGCCGGTGGAGCCGTCGGCGGCACTGCTCACCGAAACGCAGCTGTGGCAGCTCGCCCATCAGGTGGTGCGCGGCTGGGACGGCGACCTCGATACCGACCGTTCCCCGCTGACGGTCACCGAGGCGGTACTCGCGCTGTCCGGGCAGCTGGCCGAACATCTGGTGGAACCGGAAGAACTCGCCGAGGCGCACACCGAACTCGAGAAACTCGTGCACACGCTGCCGCCCGGTCCGCGGCAGCGCGGCGGGCCGAACAAGAACCTGCTGTCGATCCTGCGCGCACAGCGCGAGCGGATGGCGCTGCTGCCGCTGGTCCAGCAGTTGCGGGAGACCCTGCACCAGCGCGGCGCCCTGGATTTCGGGGCCCAGATGTCGCTGGCGGCGCGCTTGGCCGCCGAGCACCCCGATGTCGCCACCGCCGAACGTGCCCGCTTCCGGCTGGTCCTGCTGGACGAATACCAGGACACCGGCCACGCCCAGCGCATCCTGCTGTCCGCGCTGTTCGGCGCCGGTTACCCGGAACAACGCGACCCGCGGTCCAGTGGTGCGCGGCCGCGCGAACTCGCGGTGACGGCAGTCGGCGACCCCATGCAGTCCATTTACGGCTGGCGCGGCGCCTCGGCCGCCAATCTCCCGCGCTTCACCACCGACTTCCCAGTAGCCCCCGGTGTTCCGGCGCCGGTGTTGCCGCTGCTCACCAGCTGGCGCAACCCGCCCGAGGCGCTCGATCTGGCGAATATGGTCGTGGAACCACTACGCGCGGCGGCCCGGGACAGCGGCGGCGTCACCGTCGACCCGTTGCGCCCGAAACCCGGTGCGGAACCGGGTGTCGTCGCGCTCGCGCTCACCGATACCGTCGCGAGCGAACGCCGGTGGATCGCCGAACGGATCGCCGCGCGCTGGGCCGAGGCCCGGGCGGCCGACCGGCCACCGCCCACCTCCGCGGTCCTGATCCGCCGCAATGCCGATGCCGCCGAACTCGCCGAAGAGTTGCGGGCGCAGGGGTTACCGGTCGAGATCGTCGGTCTGGGCGGCCTGCTGTCGACCCCGGAGGTCGCCGATATCGTCGCCACCCTGCGCCTCGTCGCCGACCCCGCCGCCGGCAGCGCCGCGGTCCGGATCCTCACCGGTGCCCGCTGGCGGATCGGGAGCGCCGATCTGGCCGCGCTGGCCCGGCGGGCCCGGGAACTGTCCATCACCCGCGACCCCGGCGGCGATATCACCGACTCCACCACCCTGGCCGCGGCCCTGCACGAGGTGGCCCCCGAACCCGCCGAACGGGCCGGCCTGGCCGACGCCATCGCCGACCCCGGTCCGCCGGACCGGTATTCGGCGGCCGGATACCGGCGGGTGACCGCGCTGGGGCGGGAACTGGCGATGCTGCGCGAACGCGCGGCGCAGCCGCTCACCGAACTGGTCGCCGATGTGGAACGCACCATCGGTGTCGGTGTCGAGAGCCAGGCCCGGCGCGCGCTCGCGGGTTCCGGCGCCGGCCGCGAACATCTGGACGCCTTCGCCGAAGTGGTCGCCGGCTTCGCGAACGACACCGGCGCCACCCTCGGCGGTCTGCTCGCTTTCCTCACCGCCGCCGAATCGGTCGAGAACGGTCTGGAACCCGGCGAAGTGGAGGTCGCCCCGGACCGGGTCCAGGTGCTCACCGTGCACGCCGCGAAAGGACTGGAATGGGAGGTGGTCGCGGTACCGCACGTCACCCGGGATGTGTTCCCGTCGACCCGGGGCGTGAACACCTGGCTCGGTGCCCTGGCCGAACTACCCACCTCGCTGCGCGGCGACCGGGCCACCGCGGAATCCCCGGACGGTGTCCCGGTTCTCGATCTGTCCGAGGTCACCGACCGCGCGGAATTGCAGCGCGGCCTCACCGCACACAAGGAAGCGCTCGCGCGGCGCCGGCTCGACGAGGACCGCCGGCTGTTCTATGTCGCGCTCACCCGGACCGAGCGCGTCCTGCTGGTCTCCGCGCACCACTGGCCCGAAACCGGCGACAAGCCCAAGGGCCCGTCGGAATTCCTGCTCGAGGTGAAAACCGCCGCCGAGCAGCCCGGCAGCGGGGTCGAGATCGCGTGCTGGGCCGCCGATCCCGAACCCGGCGAACCGAATCCGCTGGCGGCCGCCCCGGTGACCGCGTTCTGGCCCGGCGATCCGCTCGGCGCCCGCCGCGACGATATCGAAGCGGGCGCCGCGCTGGTGCACGCGGCACTGGCGGAATTCGCCGCGGGGGCGGACACGCCCGAATCCGGCGACGATCCCGACGGCTGGATCGCGGATGTGGATGCGCTGCTCGCCGAATACCGCGCCGGTGCCGCCGCCGCGGCCGAGGTCGAGCTGCCCACTCAGCTTCCGGCGACCGCGCTGGTCGAGATGCGCGCCGACCCGGGCCGGCTCGCTGCCCGGTTGCGCCGCCCGCTGCCCTACCCGCCCAATCCGCTGGCCCGCCGCGGCACCGCCTTCCACGCCTGGGTGCAGCGCTGGTTCGCCACCGATCAGCTGCCCGGCCTCGACGATCTGCCCGGTGCGGCGGACGCGGGGGCGGCCGCCGACGCCGAACTGGCCCGGATGCAGGACGCGTTCCTGTCCTCGCCCTGGTCGGCGCGCCGCCCGGTGGAGATCGAGGTGCCGTTCGAGACCACCATCGCCGGCGTGGTGATCCGCGGCCGGATGGACGCGGTGTTCGCCGAGCCCGGCGGCGGCTGGACCGTCGTCGACTGGAAGACCGGCGCGGAACCCGGCCCGGCCGACGAAGCCGCGGTAGCTGTGCAGCTGGCGGTCTACCGGCTGGCGTGGGCGCGGCTGGTGGCGGCGCGTACCGGCGAAACGGAACAGCGGATGCTGGAGCGGATCGGCGCCGCCTTCCACTATGTGCGCAGCGGCCGCACGGTGGCGCCCGAGCGCTTACCGGGTCCGGAGGAACTGGTGGCGCTGCTCACCGATTCGACCCGCCGGGACGGGGACGAGAGCTAGGGGTTGTGAACGTGGGCTGCGGGGGATCGGCCGCACACCTGTGCTCCCGCCCACGCCGCGCCGGTTCCGCCCGGCTATCGGCTCGGCGGCTCACCGCGTGCCCGGCTGCACACCATCGCGTCCGCGCCGGATGCGGCCGGTCACCGGCCCGGTGGGGGCCACCCGGCCGCCGCGTATCCGCCGGGTCGGCCGGTCGCTGGTCCTGCCGGGACCGGCGGCTCACCGCCAGCGCGCTGGTGATCATCGGCCACTGCAGCGGCAGCCGCAGCACGGAGACCGCTTTCAGGATCGAGGGTGCCTTCGGATTACGCACCGAATCCGCGGCGAACTGGATATTGGCCGGGAATACCGCGATGAACAGCAGTGCGGCCGGCCGGCCGCCGAGCCGCCGGGTGCGCGGAATCAACAGCGCGGCTCCCACGCCGATCTCGGCCACCCCGGACCAATAGGTGTAGGAGCGCGCCTTTCCGGGCAACTGCGGAGGGACGATCGAATCGAACGGTTCGGGGGGCCACGAAATGCAGGACGCCGGCGCCGAGGAGCAGCGCGGCCAGTCGAAGCGCCGGGGTGCGCCCGGAATCCGGTGCGCCCGCCGGGGCGATATCTGCCATGGCACCACCATTGATACCCGCCACGACCGCGTGTCCGACGTGACGGCGGGTGAGCGGGTAGGCTCCCGAGCTGTGTCGGAGGGACTGACAGTGACCGGTGTGCGTGATGACCGGACCGGTGAAAGGCGTCGCCGGTGAGTTTGCGGTTCGCCGACCTCGGGAGCCGGGCCCGCGGCGCGGCCGGACCACCGGATTTCGCGCTGGTCGGGCTGCTCCGTATCCCGGAGGTCCAGAACAGCCCGTGGATCTCGCTGTTCCGGCGGGTGCTGTTCGCGATCGGGCTGCTGTGCGCCGCCTCGTTCGTGGTGTATCTCGGCCGGGACGGCTACCGGGACGGCGCCGACGATACGGTGACCCTGCTGGACGCGTTCTATTACGCGACCGTCTCGCTGTCCACCACCGGGTACGGCGATATCACCCCGGTCACCCCGTCGGCCCGGCTGGTGAACATCTTCGTCATCACCCCGCTGCGCGTGCTGTTCCTCATCGTCCTGGTCGGCACCACACTGGCGGTACTCACCGAACGTTCCCGCCAGGCTCTGAAGATCCAGCGTTGGAGGCGCACTGTGCGTAATCACACCGTCGTCGTCGGGTACGGCACCAAGGGCCGCACCGCAATCGACGCCATGCTCGGTGACGGCGTGCAACCCGCCGATATCGTCGTCGTCGATATGGACGCGGTGAGCCTGGAAGCGGCGTCGACCGCCGGGCTGGTCACTGTGCACGGGTCGGCCACCCAGTCCGATGTGCTGCGGCTGGCGGGTGTGCAGAACGCGTCCTCGGTCATCGTGGCCACCAACCGTGACGACACCGCGGTCCTGGTCACCTTGACCGCCCGGGAACTCACCAAGAAGGCCAAGATCGTCGCCTCCATCCGTGAATCGGAGAACACCCATCTGCTGCGGCAGTCCGGCGCCGATTCGGTGGTGGTGTCCTCGGAGACCACGGGCCGGCTGCTCGGGATCGCCACCACCACGCCCAGCGTCGTGGAGATGATGGAGGATCTGCTCACCCCGGAGCACGGTTTCGCGGTCGCCGAACGCGAGGTCGAACCCGGTGAGGTCGGCGGGTCGCCGCGGCATCTCAGCGATATCGTGCTCGGGGTGGTGCGGGCCGGTGAGTTGGTGCGTGTCGGCGAGCCGGCGGTCGACGCCCTGGAAACCGGGGACAAACTCCTCTACATCCGTCGCGCCCGCTGACTCCGCCACGGCCGTTATCGAGCCGCGATAGTCTCGGTACGTGGCCGTTTTCCGACTCAACCAGATTCCCCTGCTGTCCCGTTCGGCGCTGGACCGTGCCGACCATCTGCGCGCCGATGAACAGTCGCTGAAGGACGGCTGGTCCACGGCCCGCCTGCTCCGGGTGGGCCCGCGCGGCGCGGTGCGCTACGAGTCGGAGGCACTGGTCTGGGAAGCCGCGCTGGAGCTGTCCCCCGAGCCGAGCCCCGACGCGGTGTTCCTCGGCGTACAGGACGGTGTGCACCTGTGGGCGGTGCGCGACGAGGCGCTCTCCGGCACCCTGCGGGACCTGCGCCGGCTCGCCGACGCCTCGATCGACGATTTCACGGCCGGGGTCCTGTCCACCGCGCTCGCGCTGATCAACTGGCACGCCGGCGCCGCCTATCACGGTGCGGACGGCACACCGACGATGCCGGCCAAGGGCGGCTGGTCCCGGGTGGCCGAGGACGGGCGCGAGGATTTCCCGCGCACCGATCCCGCCGTGATCTGTCTCATCCACGACGGTGGCGACCGGGTGCTGCTGGCCCGTCAGCACAGCTGGCCGGAGACGATGTTCTCGCTGCTGGCCGGGTTCGTGGAGGCAGGGGAGTCGCTGGAACGGTGTGTCGAGCGGGAGATGCGTGAGGAGGTCGGGCTCGAGGTGCGCGATATCGAATACCTCGGCAGCCAGCCCTGGCCGTTCCCGCGCTCGCTGATGCTCGGGTTCTCCGCGCAGGCCGACCCCGACCAGCCGTTGCACTTCACCGACGGTGAGATCGCCGAGGCGCACTGGTTCACCCGCGACGAGGTGCGCGACGCGCTGGCGGCGGGCGGCTGGCGGACCCGGCCGGAGGCGGGCGCGCATGGCCGGAGCGAAGGCGGAGGTACGCCTAGAGGGCACTGCCGGGCCTGGCCCGTCCACAGTCCGCGCATGGCCGGAGCGAAGGCGGAGGTACGCCTAGAGGGCACTGCCGGGCACGGCCCGTCCACGGCCCGCGCATGGCCGGAGCGAAGGCGAAGGCGCACCCAGGATCCCGGCGCGTGAGACATGCGGCACGGGTTTCCACCGCCGGTTTCCGGACCGACCGGTATTCGCCGGTTCAGCCCAGCAGTACCGCGTATCCCGGTTTGATGATGTCGTCGATGATCCGCAGCCGCTCCGGGAACGGGATGAACGCCGATTTCATCGCGTTGATGGTGAACCGTTCCAGATCGCTCCAGCCGTAGCCGAAGGTCTGGTGCAGTTTGAGCATCTCCCGGCTCATGCTGGTATCGCTCATCAGGCGGTTGTCGGTGTTCACCGTCACCCGGAAGCGCAGCCGCGCCAGTAGGTCGAACGGGTGTTTGTCCAGCGAGGGCACCGCGCCGGTCTGCACGTTCGACGAGGGGCACAGTTCGAGCGGCACCCGGGTGTCGCGCACATACGCCGCCAGCCGCCCGAGCCGGGCCTCTTCGACCGCGCCCGGCACCTCGATATCGTCGACGATCCGGACGCCGTGCCCGAGCCGGTCGCAGCCACAGAAGGCCAGCGCCTCGTGAATGGACGGCAGGCCGAAGGCCTCGCCGGCGTGGATGGTGAAATGCGCGTTGTTGACCCGCATGTACTCGAAGGCATCCAGATGCCGGGTGGGCGGGTATCCGGCCTCCGCGCCCGCGATATCGAAACCGCACACACCGCGGTCGCGGAAGCGGACCGCCAGTTCCGCGATCTCCCGGGACCGCGCCGCGTGCCGCATGGCGGTCAGCAGACAGCGCACCACGAGGGGCTGTCCGGCCGCGGCGGCGGCCGCCTCACCCGCGGCGAACCCGGCCAGTATGTGTTCGACCACCTCGTCGAGGGTGAGGTCCCTTTCGAGGTGTTGTTCGGGCGCGAATCGCACCTCGGCGTAGACGACCCCGTCCGCGGCCAGATCCTCGGCGCATTCGCGGGCCACCCGGTGCAATCCCTGCGGGGTCTGCATCACCGCGACCGTATGGGTGAAGGTCTCCAGATAGCGCTCCAGCGAGCCGCTGTCGGCCGCGTCCCGGAACCAGCGCGCCAGGGCTTCGGCATCCGCGGCGGGGAGCCGGTCGTATTCGCAGTCCGCGGCAAGTTCGAGCACGGTGGCGGGCCGCAGGCCGCCGTCGAGATGATCGTGTAGCAGCGCCTTCGGTGCCCGGCGCAGTGTGGCGAGATCCAGCGGCAGAGGTCCGGTCATATGCCGACGGTATCGCCGAATGTCGCGGCGGTCAGCCGGACGGCCCGAAAGGTTCCACCTCTTCGGCGGGCGCTCACCTCGAATTCCCTTCGTGGTCAGCGGCCGGATGCGGGTGGTTGTGTGCGGCACCCGGGCCGGACCGGGCGGGTGGGTGACCGGAATGCCGGTGCGGCGACCGATGCTGTCCGGGGCGGTGCGCGTCGCCGGCGACCCGGTCGAGGACGAGCGGGCCAGGGGCGGGCCGGTCGGTGGATCCGGTCTCGACGGTGATCGCCTCGGCCAGGGCCTCGAACGCGCGGGGGAATGCCTCCGGGGTGTCGGTGTGCAGGGTGAGCAGCGGTTGCCCGGCGGTGACCCGATCGCCGGGGCCCGCGTGCCACTGCACGCCCGCGGCGGCCTGGACCGGGTCGCCCTGCCGGGCGCGGCCGGCGCCCAGGCGCCAGGCGGCGATACCGACCCCGCGCGCATCGAGGTGGGTCAGGGTTCCCGAAGCCGGGGCGGACAGCGTTTCGGTGTGCGCGGCCGTAGGCAGCGGGGCGCCGGGATCACCACCCTGGGCGCGGATCATCGCGGTCCAGCGATCCATGGCGCGGCCGTCGGCGAGCGCGTCGGCGGGATTGGTGTCCAGACCCGCCAGCGCGACCATCTCGCGCGCCAGGGCCAGCGTCAACTCCACGATATCGGCCGGTCCGCCGCCCGCGAGCACCTCGACGGCCTCGGCGACCTCGAGCGCGTTGCCCGCGGTGCAGCCCAGCGGGGTGTCCATCGCGGTGAGCAGGGCCACGGTCCGCACACCCGCGTCGGCGCCCAGTTCGACCATGGCGGCGGCCAGCGCGTGGGCCTCCTCGCGAGTGCGCATGAACGCGCCGGATCCGACCTTCACATCCAGCACCAGGGCGGCGGTGCCCTCGGCGATCTTCTTGCTCATGATGGAACTGGCGATCAACGGGATGGATTCGACCGTGCCGGTGGTATCGCGCAGTGCGTAGAGGCGTTTGTCGGCGGGCGCCAGATCGGCACCGGCCGCGCAGACCACGCAGCCCGCGGCCGGGTCGGTGAGGATCTCGCGCATCCGGTCCGGGTCGATATCGGCCCGCCAACCCGGAATCGATTCCAGTTTGTCCAGCGTGCCGCCGGTGTATCCCAATCCGCGGCCGGACAGTTGCGGTACCGCCGCGCCACAGGCGGCGACCAGCGGCGCCAGTGGCAGGGTGATCTTGTCACCCACGCCGCCGGTGGAATGTTTGTCCACCGTCGGCCGCGGGAGATCGGTGAAGTCCAGCCGCCGCCCCGACCGCAGCATCGCCGCGGTCCAGCGCGCGGTCTCGCGCCGGTTCATCCCGCGCAGCACGATCGCCATGGCCAGAGCGGCCATCTGCTCGTCGGCCATCTCGCCGCGGGTGAACGCGGCTATGGCCCAATCGATCTGCGCGTCCGACAGTTCGCCGCCGTCGCGTTTGGCCCCGATGATCGATACCGCGTCGTGTGCCGTCACGCCACCAGTCTGGCAGCGCCGCGGCGGTCGTGCCGGGGCCCGCCCAGCCGGGCCCCGCCTACCCGACCACGCCGTTGCCGCGGCCGCGACCGCGGCGGACAGGCCCGCCCGGTGTGGCCGGGAAAACTACTCCTGGAGCGCCCGCAGGGTCTCGAGGCGGTGCTGCACCGTGGGCCCCGTGGGGGTCACGATGATCTCGTCCGCGCCCGTGTCCTTCACCAGCGTGTCGAGCCGGTCGAGGACCTGCTCCCGGGTGCCGATCGCCTGGTCGGCATTGCGGTCGTCGACGAAGGCGTTCTCCGCGTCCGACCAGGGATACTCCTCCGCCTCGGCCAGGGTCGGTATCCGCTGCGGCAGCTGACCGGTGCGCATCCGCAGCTGGACCAGGCTCTGTGGCAGGGTGCGCCGGCGGGCCTCCGCGGCGGAGTCGGCGACCACGGTCGCCACGGCCAGCATCGAATGCGGTTGGCTGAGCACCTCGGAGGGGCGGAACTCGCTGCGGTACAGCTCGAACACCAGCGGGGTGTTGCGTCCACCGGCGAAGTGATGGGCGAACGCGAACGGCAGACCCATCATCGCGGCCAGCCGAGCACTGAAATCACTGGAACCGAGCAGCCACATCTCGGGGGTGTCGCCCTTACCGGGCACCGCCTGGATACGGTCGCCCTGTCCGCCGCGCAGCGGCGGAATCGTCCCGAAATAGGCGAGCAGTTCCACCACCTGTTTCGGGAAATCCTCCACCGCCTCGGCCGCCGCGCCGCGCCGGATGGTGGCCGAGATGAGCGGATCGGTCCCGGCGGCCCGGCCCAGCCCCAGGTCGATGCGGTCACCGTAGAGCGCGACCAGGGTGCCGAACTGTTCGGCGACCACCAGCGAGGAATGGTTGGGCAGCATCACCCCGCCGGAACCCACCCGGATCCGTTCGGTCGCCGCGGCCACCCCGGCTATCAGCACCGGCGGCGCCGAGCTCGCGATACCCGGCATGCCGTGGTGCTCGGCCACCCAGAACCGGCGGTACCCCAGTCGCTCGGCCTCGCGGGCGACGGTCAGGGTGTCGGCGAGCGCCTGCCGATGTGATCCGTCGGCGGCGACGGCGGCCAGGTCGAGCACGGAGAGCGGAACTGTCATACCCGGACCAACCCGTTCGGTGCCGCCGGGATTCCACGGCCGCCGGGGGCCGGCGGAGAAAGGGTCAGGTCCGGCCGGCGGCGAGGTCGTCGGGACCGAAGGCGTCGGTCAGCAGCCGGCCCAGGGGTACCGGGCCGTCGGCGTGGTCGACGAGCAGTTCCTTCCCGCCGAACTCGTAGAGCACCTGGCGGCAGCGGCCACAGGGCAGCAGGATCGCGCCCCGGGAATCGCAGACCGAGACGGCGAGCAGCCGGCCGCCGCCCGCGGTGACGTTGTTGCCGGCCAGCACGCATTCGGCGCAGAGGCCCAGCCCGTAGCACACGTTCTCGATATTGCAACCGACCGATACCGCGCTGCCGTCCCAGCCGGCCGCCCCGACCGGAAAACGAGAATAGGGGGCATAGGCGCGTCGCATGGCGGTGTGCGCGCTGGTGCGAAGAAGATTCCAGTCGATATCCATAGCTGCTCCCGCGTCCGTGGGCGACCCACCGGGTCCGGGCCCAGCCTGCCGCATCACCGTGTCCGCCGCGCGCCTGCGCGCACGATCTGTTCCGAGCGGATGTGAAACACGTCGTTCCGCTCGGAGATAAGTAGATTGCCCGGCCACTCGGTCCGGGACCCCTCACCAGGAAGGTGCGAATGACGCTTCCGAAGTTCCTCATCGTCATGGTGTATTCGAAGTTGCTGCTGTCCAGGCTCGACGCCTTCGGCAAGGTCGAGGTACGGATGGAGTACCAGATCGTGCCCGATCACGAGGCCGATCCCGCCGTCGGCAAGTACCCGCAGAGCGCGCCGGCGAGTCAGGCCCTGCTGGGGCGGGTGCCGGGCGATGTCGTCGAAACCGTCTTCAACTACGAGGCCGTGCGGCTACGGGTCGATTCGATCCACGAGGGCGACTGATCCGGCGTGGTTCCACCGGCGGCCCGCTCCGGGTGGGCGGCGGCCGGTGGGCCAGGCTCCGCCGCTCGGTCCGGGCAGCGGCGGGCCAGGCGGGCGCGCGGTCTGCGCGCCGATTCCGGAATATCGCGGAAAGTCTTTCGGCGCCGCGGCGATCTGTCCGCTACTCTTGAGTAACTTCGTCTCCGGTAATGAGACATTTTGCACATTGCCCCTGCGCGCACTGGCGAGGTCGGCATTGTGGGCCGGCATGCGCAACGAAAAACGCGCGGTGCGCGCGTGCGCTGCGGACCGGATGGGAAATCCGCTGCACACCAAGGTTTTGCGGAACAATCCGACGTCGCGGGAAGGTTCCGTAAGTAGGCGATCGAGGGCATGACAAACCCGCCGCAGGAGCCCTTCACCGCCCTACGAAGGTAAACCTAACCTGTGTGATCTGGGCGAAACGCGCGGCACGCCGAATTAGTTCCCCGATTGTCAGAGGATTAGAGTCCAGAACAGATCGGTTCAGGTTCGGCGGCGGCGAGCCCTATCGACAGCGGCCCCGGAGCCGGTCCCTGTCGGCCGCGGGTTGGTACGCCACCGAATTTCCGGCCCGCCACACCGGTGCCGGGATCTGCGACCGGGTCCATCAACGATGTTGGAGGCACCGAAACTCTATGGCCACGATAGAAGCTCCGGCTCAGCCGAAGCGCAAGACGCTGTACCGAGGCGACCCCGGAATGTGGTCCTGGGCCCTGCACCGGATCACCGGTGTCACGGTTTTCTTCTTCCTTTTCGTGCACGTCCTGGACACCGCGCTCGTACGGGTCAGCCCGCAGATGTACGACGAAGCGATCGAGATCTACAAGACGCCGATCGTCGCGCTCATGGAGATGGCACTGGTCTTCTGTGTGCTGTTCCACGCGCTCAACGGTGTGCGGGTGATCCTGGTGGACTTCTGGTCCCAGGGGCCGCGCTACCAGAAGCAGATGCTCTGGGGCATCCTCGGGCTCTTGGTCGTGCTCCTGGTGCCCTCGATCGGCCGCATGTTCTACCTACTGTTGACGGAGCACTGAGCCATGCCTGCACCCGTTCTCGGCAAGTCCTACGACCGTCCGGCGAGCCTGGACCTGCCCCGCTCGCCGCGTTCGCATGCCAGCGGGAACTTCGAGAAGTACGCGTGGCTGTTCATGCGCTTCTCCGGTCTCGCGCTCATCGTGCTGGTCTTCGGCCATATGGCGATCATGCTGCTGCTCGACGGCGGCGTGAAACGGCTGAACTTCGCCTTCGTGGCCGGCCGGTGGTCCAGCCCGTTCTGGCAGATCTGGGATCTGGCCATGCTCTGGCTGGCGCAGCTGCACGGCGGTAACGGTGTGCGCACCGTGATCGCCGACTACTCGCGCAAGGATTCGACCCGGTTCTGGCTGAACACGCTGCTGGTGCTGTCGATGATCCTGATCATGGGCGTGGGCACCTACGTCATCTTCACCTTCGACCCCAATATCAGTTAGGAACGGGCCCCCTCGCATGAGTGAGAGCAGCGAACGAACCAGCGAAACTGTTGAGTCTCGACCTGTTCAGGAGCACCGCTACGACGTCGTGATCGTCGGTGCCGGTGGCGCGGGCATGCGGGCGGCCATCGAGGCCGGCCCGCGGGCGCGGACCGCGGTGCTGACCAAGCTGTACCCCACCCGCAGCCACACCGGCGCGGCCCAGGGCGGTATGTGCGCGGCCCTGGCCAACGTCGAAGAGGACAACTGGGAGTGGCACACCTTCGACACGGTCAAGGGTGGCGACTACCTGGTCGACCAGGACGCGGCGGAGATCATGGCCAAGGAGGCCATCGACGCGGTGCTGGACCTGGAGAAGATGGGTCTGCCGTTCAACCGCACGCCCGAGGGCAAGATCGATCAGCGCCGCTTCGGCGGGCACACCCGTGACCACGGCAAAGCGCCGGTCCGGCGGGCCTGCTACGCCGCCGACCGGACCGGTCACATGATCCTGCAGACGCTGTACCAGAACTGCGTCAAGCACGATGTCGAGTTCTACAACGAGTTCTACGTGCTGGACCTGGTGCTGACCGATACCGATCACGGCCAGGTCGCCACCGGTGTGGTCGCCTACGAGCTGGCCACCGGTGAGCTGCACGTCTTCCACGCGAAGTCGATCGTCTTCGCCACCGGCGGTTCGGGCCGCATGTACAAGACCACCTCCAACGCGCACACGCTGACCGGTGACGGTATGGCGATCGTGTTCCGCAAGGGGCTGCCGCTCGAGGATATGGAATTCCACCAGTTCCATCCCACGGGCCTGGCCGGCCTGGGCATCCTCATCTCCGAGGCGGTTCGCGGTGAGGGCGGCATCCTGCGCAATGCCGACGGCGAGCGGTTCATGGAGCGCTACGCGCCCACCATCAAGGACCTCGCGCCGCGCGATATCGTCGCCCGCTCCATGGTGCTCGAGGTGCTCGAGGGCCGCGGCGCCGGACCGAACAAGGATTACGTCTACATCGACGTGACCCACCTCGGCGAGGACGTGCTCGAGGAGAAACTGCCCGATATCACCGAGTTCGCCCGCACCTACCTCGGTGTGGACCCGGTGAAGGAACTGGTGCCGGTGTTCCCGACCTGTCACTACGTGATGGGCGGCATCCCCACCCGCATCCAGGGCGAGGTGCTCCGGAACAACACCGATATCGTGCCCGGCCTGTACGCCGCCGGTGAATGCGCCTGCGTCTCGGTGCACGGCGCCAACCGGCTCGGCACCAACTCGCTGCTCGATATCAACGTGTTCGGCCGCCGCGCCGGTATCGCCGCCGCGGAGTACGCGCATCGCGCCGAGTTCGTCGATATGCCGGAGAACCCGGCGCAGATGGTGCAGGACTGGCTGGCGCTGATCCTGTCCGACCACGGCAACGAGCGGGTCGCCGATATCCGCACCGAACTGCAGCGGTCGATGGACAACAACGCCTCGGTGTTCCGCACCGAGGACACGCTGAAGCAGGCCCTCACCGATATCCACGCGCTCAAGGAGCGCTACGCCCGGATCACGGTGCAGGACAAGGGCAAACGCTACAACAGCGATCTGCTCGAGGCCGTCGAACTCGGCTTCCTGCTGGAGCTTGCCGAAGTCACGGTGGTCGGGGCGCTCAACCGCAAGGAGTCGCGTGGCGGGCACGCGCGCGAGGACTACCCGGACCGCGACGACGTGAACTTCATGCGGCACACGATGGCCTACAAGGAGGGTGCGGATCTCCTCTCCGATATCCGCCTCGACTTCAAGCCGGTGGTGCAGACCCGTTACGAGCCGATGGAGCGTAAGTACTGATGACCGCTGTAGCCGAGAATCCGACGGCCGCGAACCCGGCACCGGTCCCCGAGGGTTCGACCATGATCACCGTCAAGGTGGCGCGGTTCAACCCGGAGGACGGTCAGGGACAGCGCTGGGAGTCGTTCCAGGTGCCGGCCCTGTCGACGGACCGGTTCCTGAACATCCTCATCTACATCAAGTCCTATCTGGACGGCACCCTCACCTTCCGGCGCTCCTGCGCGCACGGTGTGTGCGGGTCCGACGCCATGCGGATCAACGGCGTGAACCGGCTGGCCTGCAAGGTCCTGATGAAGGACATGCTGCCGAAGAGCGGTAAGCCGGTGACCATCACCGTCGAACCCATCCGCGGTCTGCCGGTCGAGAAGGACCTGGTCGTGGATATGGAACCGTTCTTCGACGCGTTCCGGGCGGTGAAGCCCTACCTCATCACCTCCGGCAACGAGCCGACCTATGAGCGGATCCAGAGCCAGGCCGACCGTGCCCGGTTCGACGACACCACCAAGTGCATCCTGTGTGCCTGCTGCACCACGTCCTGCCCGGTGTACTGGCACGACGGCAGCTACTTCGGCCCGGCCGCGATCGTGAACGCGCACCGCTTCATCTTCGACAGCCGCGACGAGGCCGCCCGGGAGCGCCTGGACATCCTCAACGAGGTCGACGGTGTGTGGCGCTGCCGCACCACCTTCAACTGCACGGATGCCTGCCCTCGTGGTATCGAGGTCACCAAGGCCATCCAGGAGGTCAAACGGGCGTTGCTGTTCGCCCGCTGACCCCGGCCGCTACCGACAGAACCGCTCCCGTGCCCCGCGCGGGGGCGGTTTTGCATTACCGGCCATTTGTATTCCGTCACGCGAACTTGATAATTCGGGTACCCGAACTTACCATTCTGACTGGAAGGCGGGTGGTTCGGTATGCAGGTGTTTCCCCGGATCGTCGCCGTGCTCGCGGCCTGCGGTCTCACCGTCGTGCTCACCGCCTGCGATACGTTCCATCTGCCGCGTACCGGTGAACCGGTCGTCGTCACCTCCTTCACCGTGCTGGCCGATATCGCGTCGAACATCGCGGGCGGCCACCTCGAGGTGCAGTCGCTCACCAAGCCCGGTGCCGAGATCCACGGCTACGAACCCACCCCGGGCGATATCAAACGCGCCGCCAAAGCGGATCTCATCCTGGACAACGGCATGAACCTGGAGGCCTGGTTCGGACAGTTCGTCGCCGACCTGGACGCCGAGCGCAGCACCGTGAGCGACGGGGTCGCCGCGGTCCCGATCACCTCCGACGCCTACGCCGGGAAACCCAATCCGCACGCCTGGATGTCGCCACTGAACGTGCGCACCTATGTGGACAACATCGTCGCGGCCTTCTCCCGGCTCGTGCCCGAGCACGCGGCGGACTTCCACAGCAACGGTGCGGCCTACAAACAGCGACTGCAGCAGGTCCACGACGAACTCGTCGCCGACCTCGCCGGCCTGCCCCGCCGCCAGCGCGCCTTGGTGACCTGCGAGGGCGCCTTCTCCTACCTGGCCCGTGACGCGGGCCTGTCGGAGTACTACCTCTGGCCGGTCAACGCAGAGCAGCAGGCCACCCCGCAGCAGATCACCCGGGTCATCGAATATGTGCGTGACCACGAGGTTCCGGCGGTGTTCTGCGAATCCACCGTCTCCGACGCCCCGATGCGCCGGGTCGTCGAGGCCACCGGGGCGAAATTCGGCGGGGTGCTCTACGTGGATTCGCTGTCGGCGGCCGACGGCCCGGTACCGACCTATCTCGACCTCATTCGGCACGACGCCGAAACCATCGCCGCAGCACTCACCGGGAGCAGGCCATGACAGTCCCCGCAATCGAGATCGACGGCGTCACCGTCTACTACGGCGAGGTCCAGGCACTCGATCAGGTCCGGCTGACGGTGGATGCCGGCCGCGTCTGCGCGCTCATCGGGATGAACGGGTCCGGGAAATCGACCCTGTTCAAAACCCTCATGGGAATGATCGCCCCCGACCGCGGCACGGTCCGGATCGGCGGGGCCAAACCGGTCGCGGCCCGCCGGGCCGGGCTCCTCGGTTATGTCCCGCAGAACGAGGCCGTGGACTGGTCGTTCCCGCTGTCGGTGCGCGATGTGGTGACCACCGGCCGGTACGGCCGGATGGGGTTCACCCGACGGGCGAGCCGGGCCGACCGGGCAGCCGTGGACGAGGCGCTGGAACGGGTCGAACTGACCGATCTGGCCGACCGCCAGATCGGCCGGCTCTCCGGTGGCCAGCGCAAACGCGCCTTCGTGGCCCGCGGTATCGCACAGGGCGCCCGGATCCTGCTCCTCGACGAACCGTTCGCCGGGGTGGACAAACGTTCCGAGGCGACGATCACCGGACTACTACGCGAACTCGCGGCCGACGGGGCTACCGTGCTGATCTCCACCCACGATCTGCACGCCCTGCCCGGCCTGGCCGACGAAGCCGTACTGCTGATGCGGCGGGTGCTCGTCCACGGCGACCCCGAGCAGGCACTGCGGCCGGAGAACCTCGCCCTCGCCTTTGGCCTCGACGTCATCGGACAGCGGTGAGCGCGATGGACCTCATCGAATTCCTGCTCGAACCGATGCGCTACGCGTTCATGGTGCGCGCGCTGACCGCCAGCCTCGTCGCGGCCATCGTCTGCGGACTGCTGTCCTGCTGGCTGGTCCTGGTGGGCTGGTCGCTGATGGGGGACGCGGTCTCGCACGCGGTGCTGCCGGGCGTGGTACTGGCCTATATCGCGGGAGTGCCGTTCGCCGTCGGGGCGGTGATCTTCGGATTCCTGGCGGTCGGGTTGATCGGCCTGGTCCGGGACACCAGCCGTGTGAAGGAGGACGCCGCCATCGGCATCGTGTTCACCACGCTGTTCGCTTTCGGCCTGGTACTGGTCTCGGTGACCCCCAGCAATACCGACCTCAACCACATCATCTTCGGCAATCTGCTGGGCGTGAGCCAGGAGGAACTGATCCAGATCGCCGGGCTGGCGGCCCTGGTCTTCGTCGCCCTCGTGCTCAAACGCCGCGATTTCACGCTCTACGCGTTCGATCCGACCCACGCCTACGCGCTCGGACTGAACCCGCGCCTGCTCGGCGCGGCTCTGCTCGGCCTGCTCGCGCTGACCTCGGTGGTGGCCCTGCAGGCGGTCGGTGTGATCCTGGTGGTGGCCATGTTGATCATCCCCGGTGCTACCGCCTACCTGCTCACCGACCGGTTCGGGCGGATGCTGGTGATCGCCCCGGCGCTCTCGGCGATCTGCGCGGTCACCGGCCTGTACGTGAGCTATTACGCCGACACCGCACCCGGAGCCACCATCGTGCTGGCCCAGGGCGTCGTCTTCACCGCGGTCTACCTGTTCGCGCCCCGGCAGGGCCTGATCGGTTCCCGGCTGGCGGCCGGCCGCCGCCGGGCACGCGAGGTGTCCGGAGAGCCGACGGCGGCCGTGGCCGTCGAACCGCCCATCTGACGGACCCGGGATAGAGAGAACACGTTCACGAACGGAGGCCCGCCGCGGTGGCCGGGCGGTCGAGGGCCGCAGCTCACCGGTACCCAGCCGACGGTGCGCGGCCCGCGCGGGTGGCTTCACGGGAAGGCATCCTCGAACGGGGCGGCCCGCCGCCAGCAGTCGCCCGCGATCACCACATGGTCCAGGAACCGCAGGCCGACCGTTTGTGCCGCCGCGGCGAGCAGTGTGCTGGCCCGGCGATCGTCCGGGCTGGGAGTCGGGTCACCGGAGGGGTGATTGTGCGCCAGCGCGAAGGCGCGACCGTCGTGCCGCAGGACCGTGTTCAGGATCTCGCGCACCGGCACCGCGACCTCGTCGATGGCGCCCTCGGCAACGAAGACCCTCTGCCGTGGCCGGTTGCGCGCATCGCAGATCAACACCAGTAGCCGCTCCACCCGGGCCCCGGCGAACAGCGGCGCGGCCTCCCGGGCCACATCA
This sequence comes from Nocardia sp. NPDC002869, assembly GCF_046764065.1. Classification (NCBI taxonomy): domain Bacteria; kingdom Bacillati; phylum Actinomycetota; class Actinomycetes; order Mycobacteriales; family Nocardiaceae; genus Nocardia; species Nocardia sp. NPDC002869. Next base: position 32,250 of record NZ_JBKOOL010000003.1, on the reverse strand, counting down.
TCGGCGCGCAGCAAGGGCACCGGGGCCTGCGTGCCGCTGCGGGCCCGGGCGGCGAGCTGGAACGCGGCGGCGATGGCCGTGGCCTTGGCCACTCCCACGCCGGGGCGGCGCAGCAGTTCCTCGGGCCGCGCCGAGGCCAGTCCACCGACCCCGCCGAACTCGGTCAGCAGGGCGAGAGCGAGTTCGACCGCGCTCTCGCCGCGGCGGCCCTGACCGAGCAGCAGGGCGAGCAGTTCACCGTCGTTCAACGCCTGAGGGCCGAGTGCGCACAGGCGTTCCCGCGGCCGCTGTGCCCTGGGCAGATCGGTGATCGGTACCGGCATGATTCCCCCTCCAGATTCCGTGGTCATCATGCCAGCGGGTACCGACAGTTCCGGAGGGTTCGGCCGGGCCCGGGCGGACGCCCGGCCGGATCAGCCGTCGACCACCGCGGGCTGCGGGGGTCGGCTCAGCGCCGACGCCGCCAACCGCTCGAAATGCCGTAGCTGCCGCTCGTGCACGACGATCCGGCGCAGTGCCTCGTGAATGGTCGCCTTGTTCGACGCCGTGCCCATGATGGCCCCGGCGGCCGCCAGCAGATCCTGATCGAGCTCGATCCGCACTGTCGGCATGCGTCCTCCTTAGTACATCCGCCCTGGTGCGGCGGCAAGTCACCGCCGCCCGGGACGAACCGGGCAGCGGCTGCGCAACGACAATGCCGCTGGCCAGTCAGTTTGCCCAGTCGCTGCCGGTTTATCGACCGAATGTCACGCCGTGTGTCCACATCGAGACCTGGGCCGGGCCGACGCGGGACGGGTCAGCGCGGAGACAGGCGCGATTCGAAATTGCGTTCGAGCTCGCGCCAGGCACTTGCCTCGGCGTCGAATGGCGGGTTGGGCGCCATCCGGGTGGGGTCCGGATGCAGCAGGTAGGACACATACCAGCCGAGGGGCGTCGATTTGGCCAGCGCCTGTTCCACCGCGTCGTCGTCGGCGTAGTCCGCGGCATCGGAGAACAACTCCAGGACCAGGTCGAGCTGCTCGGTATCGACCGCTTCCGGTCCTTCGGCCAGGTCATCGGCCAGGCCGGGGAGCACGTAGACGTTCTCCTCGGTGACTTCCACCTCGAGCGATCCGTCGATGGCGGCGGTCTGTACTTCGGCGAAGGTACTGATCCGGGCCAGATCGTGTTCGTGGTCGTCGGCGAGATACCGCGCAAGTGCACGTTCACTGGGGAACACCGAGATGGCCTTCTCGGCGCCGAGGAAGATCGGCTCGTCGTCGAGATAGCACCGTAGGGTGAAGTATTCGGTACCGGCCGTCACGATCTTGACGGGGTCGATCCCGACTTCCTCCCAGAACGTGAGCTCGGCGTCGTCGTCCTCGGCGTCGTCGTCCTCTTCGTCCAGGTCGACCGGTTCGAAATCGCTGTCGTCGTCGGTGTCGGCCGCGTCGTCGGCGTCGACCTCGTTCTCCTCGGCGGCCAGCAGCTCGGCCTCGGCCAGGGCCACCGCCTCGGCGTCGACCTCGGGTACCCGCACCACCGAATCGATGGCGTCGAGCACGTCGTCCCAGCTCTTGGCCACCGCGGCACCGATCTGATCCCACAGTTCCTCGCCGTCGCGGCCCGTGAACATATGGGTGCCGCCCGCCAGGGCGCCCAGCGACGGGTGCGAACCGAAGAATTTGGTGACCGTGTCGAGCTCGCAGACCTCGCCGATAGTGCGCACCATGGCCAAGGTGTCCTCCAACTCGGCGACGGTGTCCACATCCGGGTCACCGGCGGCCAGTTCCGGCACACCGACCAGATCGAAGGAGTAGTTGTCGCCGGGCTCGAGTTCGGCGGCCGATAGACCCGCGACCACCTTCCACGCCGGATGATCGATCAGATCGTTGTCGGAGTCGGTCCGGATGAAGGCCGCCAGTTCGGCCACGGACTCGAAGCCGTAGAGGGCGTCCTCATGTCCTAGGAACGCCTCCCACTCGTCGTCACCGTCACGCCAGCGCGGTGCCCACAGGGTGACAAGATCGCCGTCGGTCAGACCGAGCTCGATCGGGACGATGTCTCCAGAAGCCATACGCGGAAGCCTAATAGGTCCGGCTGGGCGGAGCCCACCCCTGGTCCACGCACAGTCGCCGCGGAGTCGGAGTATCCCGCGCCGCGCTCGGCGCACAACCGCGCGGCGTCGGGCAGGTGTGCGGGGCGAGCAGCCCGATCAGGCGCCGTCCGGCGCGGTTCCGGTCGGGTCGACCACTCCCGAAGGCGCCGGAGCGAACGACTCGTTCAGTGCGGCAACGACCTCCGAACGCCGGCCGCCGGCGTCCTCGGCGGCCTGCCGGCAGGCCCAGATGACGAGCTGGGCGGCTTCGGCGGGTGGTAACGCGGTCACCGCCTCGGTGAGCTGCAAACTCACCAGGGCGCCGTCGCTGTCGACCTCGGCGGTGACCATTCCGTCCTCGGTGCCGAACCGGCCGCGGACCTGTTTGAGTCCGTACAGCGCCGCTTCCAGCGCTTCCAGTTTCCGCGTGGCGTCGGCGACCAGAGCATCCATTTCCGCGCTCATACATCTCTCCTGGGTCCGAGCGGGAATCCGCTGTGGTGGTGTCGCGCGTGCGGGCCGCTCATACCGGCCTCATCCAGCTCGTCGGGCCGGTGTCGGCATCGTCCATCCGGTCCAGTTCGTCGACCGCCTGCTGCCGGGTGGGCAGACCGAGCTGGTCCAGGATGTCGTTCGGCATGCCGTTCTCCGCCAGCAGTTCCCGCCGCTTGGCCTTGGCCGCGATGGTGGAGCGACGGGTCAGCCGCAGGATCTCGTCGGCGAGAGCCTGTGCGCCGTAACGGTATTCACTGCGTTCGAATTTGATCTCCACCGGCATACCCTGGTCGGTGGCGCGCACCGACAGCGTGCCGGCCCGGTTGCGGCTGACCGCCATCGTGACATTCGGTACCTCGGGAAGCTGCTGCTCACTCATCATTCTGTCCAGTCGTCATGATCGGATGACCGTCCCCGATACGGGTGCCGGTGCTGCTGCGGTTCATTCCGTGGGCCGGTAGAACCCGAGGAATTCCATCCCGCTGTTCTCCGTCCGGACCGAGCTGATCTGCACCGGATCGCCGGCTTCGATCAACTGGCCGTTGCCGATCACCATCGCCACATGGCCGTCCCATACCGCGAGATCGCCGGGCATGAGATCGCCCGGCGACACCGGGGTGGCGCCGCTGGCCTGTTCGTGGGCCAGCCGGGGCAGCTCCACGCCGGCCTCGCCGTAGGCGTACTTGGTCATCCCGCTGCAGTCCAGCCCGGCCCCGGGGGTGTTGCCGCCCCAGACATAGGGGGTGCCGAGCGTGCCCAGGGCCGATTTCACCGCGGTGGCGGCCTTCTCGTTCGGCGCCTCCACCACACTGCCGTCCGGCAGGGTGACCTTCACGCCCTCGCCCGTGGTGGTACCGGTCGAGGTGGCGGTTTTCTGCGGCGTGCCGGAGCTGGTGGTGGTGCCGCTCGGGCTCGACGACATGGCGGTGCTCATCATCGAGCCGGCCATACCGGCCGCGGTGCTCAGCCCCGACGCCACCGTCGAAACGGCCTGGGTGCTCACCGGCGCGGTACTCGCCGCCGACGGGGTGGGCGGCGGCGGGGTGAGCTCGTTCATCGAGGAGGTCTGGGTCTGCAGTTCGTTCTGCACCCGGCCCACCACGCCCAGCGCCTGGCCCAGATGATCGATCGCGGACCCCACCAGCAGCGATATACCCGCCGGGGTGCCCAGGGCGGGCGCGGCCGCGGCGGCGGTGTTCACGAACGACTGCGCGATGGCGGTGAGGTCCTTGTTGCCGGTCTCCACATGGGCCGCGGCCCGGCCCATCACGGTCGCCATCTCGTTGCCGCGGTCGGAGATGCTCGCGGCCGAGGTCTGCACGCGCAGCGCCTTCGAGGTCGCGGCGTCCGCGCCGGTCCCGTCCCATGCGGTGTTCATCTGATTGATACCGCCGCGGCCCAGCGCATGGACCTGGTCGATGGCCGTGGACGCGGTACGGAGTGCGTCGCCGGGGCCGCCGGTGGCCAGCACGCCGGTCCCGAAACTGGCGAGCAGTTCGAGAATCGGCCTGGCCAGCGTATTGATATCGATCACCGGGTCACTCCCCGGCAGCACCGCGCAGGGCGGCCGCATTGCTGATGTCGGCCTCGGCGTAACTCACCGCGGCCACGCCGGCCGCCCCGCTCATCGTGCCCAGCACCGCGGACAGCTGGCCGATCGTCGCCACATGACCGGCATGCGCGGCCGCGTACGCCGCGAGGAAATCGCCGCCGATCAGACCGAAGATCGGCCCCAGAACCGTGGGCGCCGCACCCGCGGCCCCGGTCCCCGCCGCCGCGAGTTCGGAGGCCATCACCCCGGCGGTGGTGCCGTAGGCCGCGATGCCCTGGGCATCGGCTGAGATGTTCACCATCAGAGGTTCCCCCATCGACTTCGTTAACGGGCAGAGTATGTCATCTACCGGTTTCGACGCGTCGGCTTCCCGCGCGGTTCCGCGGAATTCGATTTCCGCGGAAAGTCACGGCGCGACGGCCGCCGCTACCCCGTCGACTTTATCGTTCCCTCATGCGCACGCACACGCTGGATCATCCGCTCGTGGCGATACTGCTCACCACACTCCGCGACGAACGCACCCCCGACCCCGCCTTCCGGGCAGCCCTGCGGGACCTGTCCAGACTCCTGGTCTACGAGGCGCTGCGGGACGCGCCCGTGGAACATTTCGACATCACCACGCCGGTCGCGGCCACCCGCGGCGTGCGGCTGGCCCGGCCGCCGCTGCTGGTACCGGTCCTGCGGGCCGGACTCGGCATGGTCGACGCCGCCACCGACCTCATCCCGGACTCGCAGGTGGGTTTCGTCGGCGTCGCCCGGAACGAGGAGACGCACCGGCCGGTGCCGTATCTGGAATCGCTGCCCGACGACCTGTCGGCCACACCGGTGATGGTGCTGGACCCGATGCTGGCCACCGGCGGATCAATGCGGCACACGCTGGGGTTGCTGGCCGACCGGGGCGCGCTCGACATCACCGCCGTCTGCGTGGTGGCGGCGCCGGAAGGCATCACGGCGCTGGCGGGTTCGGGATATCCGGTCCGGCTGGTGACGGCGGTGATCGACGACCGGCTCAACGACGACGCCTATATCGTGCCCGGACTCGGCGACGCGGGGGACCGGCAGTTCGGACCGCGCTGAACCCGCCTCAGCCGGCCAGCGTGCGGCAGTAGTCGCGCAACTCCGAAAGTCGCTCCTGCGCGCTACTTCTGGCGGTCCGCAACCCGGCCGGGCCGGAAACCGGGTGCACCACCTCCAGATAGCACTTGAGCTTCGATTCGGTGCCCGAGGGGCGGACGACCAACCGCACGCCGTCACCGGTGAAGACCAACGCGTCGGTACGCATCCGGCCCCGCAGCGCGGCCATATCGGTGTAGTCGACCGCGGTCCCGGCCAGTGTTCCCGGCGGTGCGGCCCGCAGCGCCTCCACCACCGCGGCGGCCGCCCGCTGATCGGGCAGACGTAGCGAGACCTGATCGCCGACGTGCACACCGAACTCGACGGCCAGATCGTCCAGTTCGTCGTTCAGTGTGCGGCCGCGGGCACGCAGCCGGGACACCAGATCGGCGGCCATGACCGCCGCGGAGACACCGTCCTTGTCGCGGACGGTCGCCGGGTCCACACAGTGCCCGATCGCCTCCTCGTACGCGTAGACCAGGCCGTCGCCCGCGCGCGCCAGCCATTTGAACCCGGTGAGGGTTTCGGCGTAGCGGGCGCCCCGCGCCGGCGCCAGCCGGGAGAGCAGACGAGATGAGACGATCGTGGTGGCGACCAGCGGGTCCGTGGTCGCCGTGCGCAGCACATCATCGGCCAGCAGCACTCCGGTTTCGTCCCCGCGCAACATGCGCCACCCGTCCGGTGTGGGGACACCCAGCGCGCAGCGGTCGGCGTCGGGATCCAGCGCCACGGCCAGATCGGCGTCCACCCGCTCGGCCAGCCGTAGCAGCAGATCCGCCGCTCCCGGCTCCTCCGGGTTCGGGAAGGCCACCGTGGGGAAATCGGGGTCGGCCGCGAACTGTTCGGTCACCGCGTGGATATCGGTGAAACCGGCGGCGGTGAGCGCGTGCACGGCGGTGGCGCCGCCGACACCATGTAATGGCGTGAACGCGATCCGGATCCCGGCGCGTTCCCCGTCCCCGCCGATCAGCCGGGGTAGCTGCGCGACCCGCGCCAGATAGTGCGACAGGACCGCACCCCCCGACGCGGTGACCGGGTCGCGTCCGATCGGTTCGGTGACCGCCGTGATCCGCTGCTCGATCTCGGTATCGGCGGGCGGCGCCAGCTGGGTGCCGCCGTCGACGAAGACCTTGTAGCCGTTGTCCCCGGGCGGATTGTGCGATGCGGTGATCTGCACACCCGCCACCGCACCCGATTCGCGCACGGCGAAGGCGGTGACCGGGGTCGGCAGCGGTTCGGGCAGCCGGGTCACCGCGAAACCGGCCGCGGCCAGCACCTCGGCGGTGACCGCCGCGAATTCCGCGGACCCGTGCCGGGCGTCCCGGCCGACCACCACCGTGCCGCCACCGAGGCAGCGGTCTCGCAGCCAGGCGGCGAGCCCGGCGGTCGCCCGCGCCACCGTGGTCTCGTTCATTCCGTCCGGGCCGGGGGCCAGCGGCCCGCGCAGACCCGCCGTGCCGAAGGTCAGCATCTACAGCTGCTCCACCACACCGCGCAGCAATTTGCCCAGGCGCGGCGCCGCCGCGCGCCCCTCCGCGAGCACCTCGGCATGGGCCAGCGGCGCGCCCGTGACCCCGGCCGCCAGGTTCGTGACCAGGGAGATGCCGAGCAGCCGGACACCGAGGGCGCGCGCCGCGATGGCTTCCAGCACCGTCGACATCCCCACCAGATCGGCCCCGATCGTGGCCAGCATGCGAATCTCGGCGGGTGTCTCGTACTGCGGTCCGGTGAGCCCGGCGTACACGCCCTCGGTCAGGTCCGGGTCGACGCGCCGCGCGAGATCGCGCAACCGCGGGTCCCAGGCATCGACCAGATCGACGAAGGCGGGCCCGGTCAGCGGCGTCTTACCGGTGAGATTGAGGTGATCGCGCACCAGCACGGCCTCCCCGACCCGCATACCCGGGCGGATCCCGCCGGCGGCGTTGGTGAGGATCACCGTCTCCGCGCCCGCCGCCACCGCGGTCCGCACCGGATGTACGACCTCCTCGGCGGAATGACCCTCGTACAGGTGCTGACGTCCCATGAGCACGAGGGCGTGGATATCGCCGATCGACACCGACACCACCCGGCCCACATGCCCCTGCGCGGTGGGCGCGGCGAATCCGGGCAGCTCCGGCATCGGTATCTCGGCATTGGGGGTCCCGAGTTCGGCGGCGGCGTCCTGCCAGCCCGAACCCAGCACCACCGCGACCCGGTGTCGATCCACGGACGAACGGGCCGCGATCTCCTCGGCAGCCTCTTCGGCAAGCATGGCGGCCAGTGTATGGCCTCCCGCGCCGTCGGCCCGCCCGAACCGCCTGCGCCGGTGGGGCCTCCGGCGGCAAACCCCGATCCGTAGCCGATACGCTGCACAGATGCCGTACCTGGAACGTGATGGAAACGTTTTCGTGCTGTCGCTGGGCAACGAGGGCCAGACCGACAGCGAGAACCGCTTCAGCCACGAGTGGATAGACGAGACGCACGCGCTGCTGGACACCGTGGTGGCCGTCGAGGGGCCCGCCGCGCTGGTGACGACCGCCACCGGGAAGTTCTTCAGCAACGGACTCGACACCGACTGGCTGTTCGCGAATCTCGACCGGATGCACGGCTACCTCGACCGCGTGCACAGCGTGTTCAGCCGGTTGCTCGCGTTTCCGCTGCCCACCGTCGCGGCCGTCAACGGTCACGCCTTCGGCGCCGGCGCCATGCTCGCCACCTCCCACGATTTCCGGGTGATGCGCGCCGACCGCGGATTCTGGTGCCTACCCGAGGTGCATCTGGGAATGCCGTTCACCGTCGGGATGAACGCCCTGCTCACCAGCCGGTTGACCAACCAGGTGGCGGTCGCCGCGATGACCACCGGCCACCGGTTCGGCGCCGCGGAAGCCCGGGCGGCGGGTATCGTGGACGACGTCGCCGACGCCGGGGCACTGCGCGCCGCCGCGGTGGAGCGGGCTGCCGGACTGGCCGCCAATCGGACTCCGAGCCTGCCCGCCATCAAACGCGCCCTGCACGCCACGGCGCTGGCCGCCCTCACGGTGCCGACCACTCCGGATAACCTGGCATTCGCCTCGAACTAGCCGCGAGCGGGCCGGCCGGGCATCGACCGGAACGCCCACGCCCCACCGGATACGCGGATGCGGCACGGATGCCGCCGCGCACGGATCGGGTAGCGGTGCGAAACTGGTGGATACGGCCGTTCCCCGGGGGATAGCGGAACCGCCGGTAGGTACCGCGGCCACGGCCGCGGACGATACGTGTACGGGCGATCCGCACACGTGGAGAAGTGGTTCACAGCTGCTCGTTCTACGACAGGAGGACATTCGGTGAGCACAACCGGCCGTACGGTGCGAGACGGACAGGACGCGGTGACGGCGTGGCTGGCCGAGCACACGGTCGATCTCGTTCAATGGCGCCGGCACATCCACGCCAACCCGGAATTATCCCGTACCGAGTTCGCGACCACCGAATTCGTCGGCACCTGGCTGACGAAGGCCGGACTCCCGTTCCGGGTGCTGCCGACCGGAACCGGTCTGATCTGCGATATCGGTCCCGAGGACGCGCCGCGGATCGCGTTGCGCGCCGATATGGACGCACTGGCGCTCCAGGAGTTCACCGGCCGGCCCTTCGCCTCGACAGTCCCCGGCGTCTCGCATGCCTGCGGCCACGACGCGCACACCAGCATCCTGCTCGGTACCGCGCTGGCCCTCGCCGACCTCGATCTCCCGGTCGGCGTACGGCTGATCTTCCAGCACGCCGAGGAGGTCATGCCCGGCGGCGCCATCGATATGGTCGCGGCCGGCGCGATGACCGGCGTGGACCGGGTCTTCGCCCTGCACTGCGATCCGCGGCTGGAAGCCGGCAAGGTCGGCATCCGGGTCGGCGCCATCACCTCCGCCGCCGATACCGTCGAACTGGTGCTGGATTCGCCCGGCGGGCATACCTCCCGCCCACACCTCACCAGCGACCTCGTCTACGCGATCGGCACCGTCATCACCGGTCTGCCGGGGCTGCTCACCCGCCGGATCGACCCGCGTACCAGCACGGTCATGGTGTGGGGCGCGGTCAGCGCCGGCAAGGCCCCGAACGCGATCCCGCAGACCGGCATGCTCACCGGCACCGTCCGCACCGGCGACCACGCCACCTGGTCCCTGCTCGAACCGATGGTGCGCGAGATCGTCGACGGCCTGCTCGCACCGACCGGCGTGCGCTACCAGCTCGACTACCGGCGCGGCGTGCCACCGGTGGTCAACGACGAACACTCGGTCCGCATGCTCAGCGACGCGGTCCGCGCCACCGGCCCCGACGCTCTCGCCGACACCCCGCAATCCGGCGGCGGCGAGGATTTCTCCTGGTACCTGGAAGAAGTTCCCGGCGCCATGGCCCGCCTCGGCGTCTGGCCCGGCGAAGGCCCCCAGCTCGACCTGCACCAGCCGACGTTCGATCTCGACGAACGGGCGTTGCCGGTGGGGGTGCGGACATTCACCAACCTCGTTCTACAAGCGGGGCAGGAAGTGGCCTGACCCGGGGCACGGACCGCGAAGGCGGGTACGTGCGCTCGCTCGTGAACGTGCGTTTTTTTGCGCCGCCGTAGGCGCGCCGAAATCAGCTGAAGTTGTTTCCCGGGCCTACGTTCCGGCTGTTGCGGGTGCGCAGGGCGTGTACGTACTCCTCCGGGGCACCCGCCTTCTCGGCGGCGTCGGCCATCACGCCGATGTAACGCGCCGATGGGAGTCCGCCTTCGTAGGCGTCGAGGACGTACAGCCAGGCGAGGATCGGGTCGCTGCCGCTTCCGGGACTGGGGGTCACGCGGAGCCGGATCTTGCGGTGGATCCCGAAATCGGATCCCTCCCAACGGTCGAGCCGCTGCTCGTCCTCGGGGGAGACGTCGTAGAGCACGACGAAGACCCGGGATCCGGGTTCTTCCACCACGGTGGCGAGCGGACCTTCCCAGCCGATGTCGTCCCCGCTGAAGGTGAGGCGCCAGCCCTCCAGCCAGCCCGTCCCGGACATGGGGGAGTGCGGACAGCGCTCGAGCATCTGGGTCGAGTCCATATTGGACCCGTAGGCAGCGTAGATCGGCACACCGGCAGCTTAGTTGTGTGCTCGCCCTCGCCGGTACGGGGCGTCGTAAATCGCGTTCCGGGATGTGCTTCGGATCGTCGCCGGCCGGCGCGACCAGGCCGGGAGGGCGAGCCGGCGCGCCGCGGCCGCCTGCGCGTTCGCCGCGGCCCCACGCGGAATGCCGATGGGGTGCGCTCATCGGCACCTACTAGGCTGGTCTCGGCGAGTGAAGGCCGCGAAGCTGCCGCGCGCCGCGCGCGGGTGATTAGGACAAGGGGAATGTATGACCCGCATTGCGATCATCGGTGGCGGACCGGCAGGCTACGAAGCGGCGCTGGTCGCGGCCCAGCACGGGGCGCAGGTGGTGCTGATCGATTCCGACGGTATCGGCGGGGCGTGTGTGCTCTGGGATTGTGTGCCGTCGAAGACTTTCATTGCTTCCACCGGTGTTCGGACCGATCTGCGGCGCGCCCGGAACCTCGGGATCACGCTCGACCCGAGCCAGGCCGAGGTGCGGTTGCCGGAGGTCAACGAGCGGGTGAAGGCGCTGGCGCTGGCGCAGTCCTCGGATATCCGATCCAAGTTGCAGGCGGCGGGGGTGCGGGTGCTGCCGGGGCGGGGGCGGCTGGCGGGGCCGGGATCGGGCCGGGCGGCGCATCGGGTCGTGGTGTCCTACCCGGACGCGACCGAGGAGACCGTCGAGGCGGAGGTGGTACTGATCGCCACCGGCGCCTCGCCGCGAGTGTTGCCCGGGGCCGAGCCGGACGGGGAGCGGATCCTGAACTGGCGGCAGATCTACGATCTGGCGGAGCTGCCGGAGACCCTGGTGGTGGTCGGTTCCGGTGTGACCGGCGCCGAATTCGTCTCCGCGTATACAGAAATGGGCGTGCGGGTGATCCTGGTGTCCAGCCGGGACCGGGTGCTGCCCGGGGAGGACGCGGATGCCGCGCTGGTGCTGGAAGACGCCTTCGCCGAACGCGGTGTGGAACTGGTGAAGCACGCGCGCGCCGACAAGGTGGAGCGTACGGGCGATTCGGTGCTGGTCACCCTGGCCGACGGCCGCACGGTGTCGGGAACGCATGCGCTGATGACCGTGGGGTCCACGCCGAACACCGGCGGGCTGGGCCTGGAACAGGCCGGTATCGAACTGGACCGCGGCGGATACCTGCGGGTGGACCGGGTCTCGCGGACCGGGGTGCCCGGTATCTACGCCGCGGGTGACTGCACCGGTCTGCTGCCGCTGGCCTCGGTGGCCGCCATGCAGGGCCGGATCGCCATGTACCACGCGCTGGGCGAAGGGGTCAGCCCGGTCCGGCTCAAAACGGTGGCATCCGCGGTGTTCACCCGCCCGGAGATCGCGACCGTGGGGGTGAGCCAGACGGCCATCGACAACGGGGAGACCCCGGCGCGCACGGTGATGCTGCCGCTGAACACCAATCCGCGGGCGAAGATGTCGGGTCTGCGCCGCGGTTTCGTCAAGATTTTCTGCCGTCCGGCGACGGGTGTGGTAATCGGCGGTGTGGTGGTCGCCCCGATCGCCTCGGAGCTGATCCTGCCGATCGCGCTGGCGGTCCAGAACAATCTGACGGTCAACGATCTGGCACAGACCTTTTCGGTGTACCCCTCGCTCACCGGCTCGGTCATGGAGGCCGCCCGCCAGCTCATGCGCCACGACGACCTCGGCTGAGTTGTCGGCGGCGCCGGCGGGTAGCGGGTATGAATCCGGCCCATCCGGGAAATACGGCCGTAAATGAAATCGCTTGCCGGAATCGGCCCGAGTTCCTGGTCGCGTCACTGCTTTTTCACCCGCGTTTCGCCCGTGAGTGTTCCTGCCCGTGGTGAGTTTTCGTCACATTGCCGGAATTGCTCGAGTGTGGTTCACTTCCGAGACAGAGATGCGATCGACGGGCGGTCGTGGAGTTTGGTGCCGGGGGGTTCGTCCTTTCGGACTCGGCCAGCGAACGGCCCACTATCAGGTGAACCGCTGGAGTTCGTGTCTCGGATGAGACGGAACTGGACGCGGACCGCAGGTGGCGCCGCATCCGGGAAAGGGATTGGGCGAAAAGTGAAACATCGTAAGCCGAACCGGGCGGGCCGGGCGGTGGCGAGCACTTCGCTGCCTCTTGCGACTGCCGCGGCCATGGCCATTTTCGCGTCGCCGGCGGGGGCCGTTCCGAGCGACCAGCCGGCTACCCCGACGACGCCGGTGCCCGCGCCTTCGCAGCCGGGTACAAATAATCAGCAGCAGCCCGGCACCGAGGGCCAGCAGAACGGGCCGGAGACCACACCGAGCCAGCCCGGTGTGCAGAACAACGAGGAGAAGCCGGGGAGCGGCCCGACTCCGAGCCCGAGTCAGCCCGGTGTCACCACCCCGGAGCAGGGTCAGGACGATCAGGGCCTCACGGGCCCGACCCAGCCCGGTGTCACCACGCCGCGCGTGGCGCCGCTGCCCGTCCCGGGGCAGCCCCCGGCGCAGCCGGCCATCTCGCCGAATACGCCGCAGGGTCAGCAGCCGCCCGCGCAGCCGGGTGACGCGCCCGCCGCGGCGCCGGAGGCCGACGGGGAGAACGCGCAGCCCGGTGCTCCGCGGACCGATACCCCGATCGAGCCGCAGAGACCGCAGTGGCAGGCGCCGAGTCTGGACGAGGCGCCGGTCGCGCCGGTCGTCGAGATGCAGGGTCCGCATATGGAGATCGGTGCCGCCCTCGACGGCGGTTCCCTGGCCCCCGGGCATTTCGCCAACACCCACCACTTCTCCAATCAGTCCGGCTATGTCGGCACCGCCGGCTTCCGTACCCCGACGGGTACGGGCGAGGCCGGTATCTCGGTGGAATTCGTCGACGAGAACACCATCAACGTCTCGACGTTCACCGGTGGGAACGGGTTGCCGGACAACCGGCTCGACCACGTGATCGACACCACCCCGGTGAACACGGCGAAGGCCGCCGTGGAGCACTGGATCGCTCAGCAGCCGGGCGGCGCCGCCGCGTTGGACGCCGCGGCCAAGATTCCGCCGCCTCCGCCGCTGCTGCCCCCGGGCAACTACCCGGAGCAGGCGCTGAACCTCGGTGGCGTCAATACCCAGTGGGGTGGTTCACTCCAGTACTGACGCGAGTGAAATCTTGCCGGGTGGGGCGGTCGTGCACGGCCGCCCCACCCGCGTGTCTCGGAAGGGATGGGCTGTGACCGGCGAGGGCGAAGGTAGAGAGTGCGACCCCGAACGGGCGGATTTCGGACCTCCTACCGGCGATTTCGGTCCGCCGGTATCGGGGTTCGGGCCGCCGACGGGCGAGCTATCGATGCCGGGCTGGAAGCCGAATACGCGTCCGGAGGATTCCGGCTTGACCTGGCGCCCGGCACCCGGTGCCGGCGCGGCCGGGCCGTCGGCTGTTCCTCCGCCGCCGCCCCAGTACCGGGCGCCGGACAGCTCCACTCCGGTCCAGCGACCGGCGCCGGCCGAGTCCCGGCCGGTGACGCGGCCCGCGCCCGACGCAGACTCCACCACGGTCCGCCACCAGATTCCACCGGACCCGGCCCCGCGCACCTCGCCGGCCGGCGAACGGGCACCGGAACCGGATCAGGCCACGGCCCGCCACACCGGCCCGGACCTGCGTTGGCCGGGGTCGGGTCAGCCGAACCCGTCCGGTGGGTCCGAGGCGGTCGCGGGTTCGGTCCGGCCGCGGGCGGGTGGTCTGTCCTGGGACAGCGATCCGATCGCCCAGAAGCTCACGCCGCAGTCGGTGGCGGGGGCGCTGGCCGCGAAACCGCGCCGCGGTCTCCCGGCCGGCCGGGTCGTGACGGTGGTCGCGGTGCTGGTGGCGTTGGTCGCGGTGGGGGTAGCGATCGTCGTGGTGAGCGGCGGTGACGACGCGCCGGCGGGGCCGCCGGTCGCCGATTCCGGTTCCGCGCTGAGCTGTTCGGCGAGTCAGGAGGGCGGGGTGATCGTCGGTGACGGGGTCGGGGATACGACCAGCGGCGCGGGCGCCATTCTCGGTTTCCAGCATCAGTTCTATGTGGAGCGCAGCGGCGTGGGAGCCCGTCAGTTCGTCGCGGCGGATTCGCCTGCTATTTCTTCCGCGGAGACGATCCAGTCGGCGATCGATACGCATATTCCGGCGGGTACCGAGCATTGTGTGCGGATCACCGAGCGGGCACCGAACTCTTTCGATGTCGACCTGACCGAGCTGCGCCCGAACGGTAAGACGACGGTGTACAAGCAGACGGTGACCACGGTGGATCGGGACGGCAAAACCGTGCTCTGGGTGATCGCGGACCGCCGCTGATCCCAGTATGTGAAATCACAATGTCATATGGTGGTAATTCATGGGATGATTGGGTTTATCGGCAGGTAATTCCCGGAGGCCCCTATGACGCATCTCGAACCGCCGCTGGCCGGCAAGCTGGCCGGCCTCACCAGCTCCGTCATTCGTGACCTGCTGAAACTCACCGCCGACCCGAATATCCTCAGTTTGGCCGGCGGCCTGCCCGATGCCGAACTCATGCCCGGCGCGCGCATCGCCGCCGCGGCCGAATCGGCATTGCGGGGCAGTGCCGCGCTGCAGTACACGGAGTCCCCCGGGTGGGGCCCGCTGCGCGAAGTCCTGGCCGGCCGGGAAGCGGACCGGCTCGGTCGCCGGGTCGATATCGCCGAGATCTTCGTGACCCACGGTTCGCAGCAGGCACTGTCGCTGCTCGCCGAGGTGCTGCTCGACCCGGGCGCGCTGGTGGTGGTCGAGGATCCGGCCTATGTCGGCGCGATACAGGTGTTCCGGGCGGCCGGTGCGCGGATCGTGGCGGTGCCGCTGGACAACGAGGGTCTGCGAGTGGACCGGCTCGCGGAGCTGCTCGCCGCCGGAGAGCATCCGGCCCTGGTGCACACCGTGAGCAATTTCCACAACCCCGGTGGCGTGACCATGAGCCCCCGCCGCAGGCAGGCGCTCGCCGCGCTGGCCGAGGAACACGGGTTCTGGGTGATCGAGGACGATCCATACGGCGAACTGTGGTTCGACCGGCCCGCGCCCGCGCCGGTGGCCTCGTATTCATCGACGATCATCCGGCTGTCCTCGGCGTCGAAGATCATCGCGCCCACGCTGCGGGTGGGCTGGATGGTGGCCCCGCAACGGGTGTGCCGGGCGGTCGAACTGTTGAAGCAGGGCGCCGATTTGTGCGGTTCGGCACTCACCCAGCAGATCGCCGCCGAACTGCTCGCCGACAGCGACTGGCTCACCGGTCATATCGACACGGTCCGCGGGGTGTACGCCACCCGCGCCACCGCCCTGGTCGACGCGGCCCGCGACCAGTTCGGCGACCGGTTGCGCTGTACGGAGGCCTCCGGGGGCATGTTCGTCTGGGCGGAGTTCACCGACGGCACCGACACCGGTGAACTGCTGCCCCGGGCACTCGAGACGGGTGTCGCCTTCGTCCCGGGCGGGGCGTTCGCGGTGAGCAACCCCTATGCGAACGCCATGCGGATGTGCTTCACCACCGCCGCGCCGGAGATGCTCGCCGAGGCGATGGCACGGCTGGCCCGGGCCGCCGCCGGCGACCGGGCACCGGTTCACTCGGCCCAGTTGTAGGTGCGTTCGACCGCCTTGTTCCAGTCGGCGAGGCGGGAGTCGCGGTCGGCGGCGGACATACTCGGGTTCCAGGTCTTGTCGGCGGCCCAGTTGGCCCGGATATCGTCGGTGCCCGACCAGTATTCGACCGCCAGCCCGGCCGCGTAGGCGGCCCCGAGCGCCGTGGTCTCGTTGACCAGCGGCCGGACGACCGGTAGATCGAGAATATCGGCCTGGAACTGCATGAGCAGATCGTTGGCGACCATACCGCCGTCGACCTTGAGGGCTGTCGCCTCGAGGTCCAGCGAGCGGGATTCGGCGTCCGCGCGCATGGCGTCCATCACCTCGCGGGTCTGGAAGGCGGTCGATTCCAGGATCGCGCGGGCGAGATGGGCCTTGGTGACGAATCGGGTGAGCCCGGCGATCACCCCGCGAGCGTCGGGCCGCCAGCGCGGGGCGAACAGCCCGGAGAACGCCGGGACGATATAGGCGCCGCCGTTGTCGTCCACGGTGCGCGCGAGATCCTCGATCTCCGGCGCCGAGGAGATGATGCCCAGATTGTCGCGGAACCACTGCACCAGCGCGCCGGTGACGGCGATAGACCCCTCCAGCGCGTACACCGGCGGCTGGTCACCGAGCCGATAACACACTGTGGTCAGCAGGCCGTGCTCACTGAAAACGGGAGTGGTGCCGGTATTCAGCAGCATGAAGTTGCCGGTCCCGTAGGTGTTCTTGGCCTCACCCGGCGCCAGACACGCCTGCCCGAACATCGCGGCCTGCTGGTCGCCGAGGATGCCCGCGACCGGCACTCCCGCCAGCGGACCCGCGCCGATCTCCGCGTAGACCTCCGAGGAACTCCGGATCTCCGGCAGCATGGCCGGCGGTACCCCGATCTCCGCGCAGATCTGTTCGTCCCAGGCCAGCGTGCGCAGATCCATGAGCAGGGTGCGCGAGGCATTGGTGACGTCGGTGATGTGCCGGCCGGTCAGCTTCCACAGCAGCCAGCTGTCCACGGTCCCGAAGCACAGTTCGCCCGCCTCCGCCCGCTCGCGCGCACCCGGCACGGTGTCCAGGATCCAGCGCACCTTGGGTCCGGAGAAATACGTCGACAGCGGCAGGCCGGTGCGCTCGGCGTAGCGCGCCGTGCCCGAGGAGCCGGCGAGTTCGGTGCACAACCGGTCGGTGCGGGTGTCCTGCCAGACGATCGCGTTGTGGATGGGCCCACCGGTGTCGCGTTCCCAGACGACGGTGGTCTCGCGCTGGTTGGTGACGCCCACGGCCGCGATATCGCCCGCGGTGATCCCGGCCTCGTCCAGTACCGCGCCGAGCACGAATTCGGTATTTCGCCACAGCGTTTCCGGATCGTGCTCGACCCAGCCCGGCTTCGGGAAGATCTGGTCGTGCTCGCGCTGGGCGACCCCCGCGATCCTTCCCTGCCGATCGAACAGTATGCATCTGCTCGAGGTCGTGCCCTGGTCGATGGCGGCCACATAGCGCATGGCAGGAGGCTAGCGCAATCCGGCCGATCAGTGACGGGTGTCTCCCTGCCGACGTTTCCCAGAGGTTGCCTCGTAGGCGTACCTCCGCCTTCGCTCCGGCCGTGCGCGGGCTGTCGGCGGGCTTCGCCCGGCTGTGCCACCAGGCGTACCTCCGCCTTCGCTCCGGCCGTGCGCGGGCTGGCGGCGGGCTTTGCCCGGCTGTGCCACCAGGCGTACCTCCGCCTTCGCTCCGGCCGTGCGCGGGCTGTCGGCGGGCTTTGCCCGGCTGTGCCACTAGGCTTGGACACCGAACGCGCAAACCCCCAGCCGACCCCGATCGCGTACTCGAGGAGTCGATACCGATGATGCGATACCTACGCCCACGCTTCGGCCGCCGCGGACCGCATGCCCTCGCTCCGGAGGGGGGACGGTGATGCTACAGCCGGGATCGCAATTTCTCGGACCCGAACAGCGCCGTTCCGCATGGGAACGCTTGAACAAGGACCACTTCGATGTGATCGTGGTGGGCGGCGGTGTCGTGGGGGCCGGGATCGCGCTCGACGCCGCGACCCGCGGCCTGAAGGTGGCGCTGGTGGAGGCGCGCGATCTGGCCTCGGGGACCTCCAGCCGGTCGTCCAAGATGTTCCACGGCGGCCTGCGGTATCTGGAACAGCTCGAATTCGGCTTGGTTCGCGAGGCGTTGAAAGAACGCGAACTGTCCATGTCGCGTCTGGCGCCGCACCTGGTGAAACCCCTGCGGTTCCTCTACCCGCTCACCCGGCGGGCGTGGGAGCGGCCCTATGTCGCGGCGGGACTGTTTCTCTACGACACCATGGGCGGGGCGAAATCCGTGCCGGGGCAGCGGCATCTGTCGCGGCACGGGGCGCTGCGGCTGGCTCCGGGTATGCGGCGTAACTCGATGATCGGCGGGATCAGCTACTACGACACGGTGGTGGACGACGCCCGGCACACCATGACCGTCGCCCGTACCGCCGCCCACTACGGCGCGGTGCTCCGCACCTCCACCCAGGTGGTGGGGTTCCTGCGGGAAGCCGACCGGGTGGTCGGCGTGCAGGTACGCGACAGCGAGGACGGAACCACCGGCGAGGTGCGCGGTCACGTGGTGATCAACGCGGCCGGTGTGTGGACCGACGAGGTGCAGGCGCTGTCGCTGCAGCGCGGCCGGTTCCATGTGCGGGCCTCCAAGGGCGTGCACATCGTGGTCCCGCGCGATCGGATCGTCAGCGACGCCGCGATCATCCTGCGCACCACCACCTCGGTGCTGTTCGTGATCCCGTGGGGCGCGCACTGGATCATCGGCACCACCGATACCGACTGGAATCTCGACCTGGCCCATCCGGCCGCCACCAAGGCCGATATCGACTATCTGCTGGAACGGGTGAACGAGGTGCTGGTCACCCCGCTGACCCATGCGGATATCGACGGGGTGTACGCGGGTCTGCGACCACTACTGGCCGGGGAGAGCGACGAGACCTCGAAGCTGTCGCGTGAGCACGCCGTCGCGCGGATCGCGCCGGGACTGGTCGCCATCGCCGGCGGCAAGTACACGACCTACCGGGTGATGGCCTACGACGCGGTGGACGAGGCCGCCCAGGACATCCCCGCCCGGGTCTCGCCCTCGATCACCGAGAAGGTGCCGCTGCTCGGCGCCGACGGCTATTTCGCGCTGGTCAACCAGACCGTGCAGCTGGCCGAAGACTACGGAATACACCCGTATCGGGTGAAACATCTGCTGGACCGTTACGGTTCGCTCGTCGACGAGGTCATGGCGCCGGCCGCCGACCGGCCCGACCTGAAACAACCGATCGCCGCGGCTCCCTCCTATCTGCGGGTCGAAGCGGTGTATGCCGTGGCCGCGGAGGGTGCTTTGCACCTCGACGATGTGCTCGCCCGGCGCACCCGGATCTCCATCGAGTACCCGCACCGCGGCGCCGAGTGCGCCGAAGAGGTCGCCGGGCTCATCGCCCCGGTGCTCGGCTGGAGCGACGCGGAGACCGACCGCGAGATCCGGACCTATCTGGCCCGGGTGGACGCCGAGGTGCGGTCGCAGACCCAGCCCGACGATGCCTCCGCCGATGCGCTGCGGATCGCCGCGCCCGAACCCCGCCCGGAAATCCTGGAACCGGTGCCCACCGAGGGCTGAACCGTCCCGCGCCGCCGCGGACCGCCGCTCAGTGGGTGGCCGGGTGGTGGCCGGGTGTCGTGGTGGTCGCCGGTCCGAGCGGTACGGGGGCCGGCGCCCGCGGGGTCGCGGCGGGATGCAGCAGGAAGTAGCAGAACGCCGCGGTCGCCACGATAGCCAGTACCGCGGAGAGCAGTTTGCCGGTGAGGGCGGCCAGTCGGACGGTTCGGGTGTGCATGGGACCTGCTTCCGGTGCGGTACCCGTGTGTCGTCGGAAAGCGGCCGATCATTACTGCGCTCAGGGCGGCCGTCACAGAAGAGGCGGCGGCCGGTATGCGACAGCGTACGTGCTCAGACGGGTGGGACCTGGCATTTGGGGCAGTAGTAGATACCGCGTTCCCGGTAGCTCACCCGGTCGTTGCGCGGCATCTTCTCACCCAGCAGGTCGACCCGCAGGGAAGTCCCGCACCGGCGGCACGGCCGGTGGGCCAGGCCGTAGACCAGCGGTCGCCAGGGCGGCCCGTGCGCGGCCCGATACATCACGCGCTGCGCTTCGTTCACCAGCGCCGGCAGATCCTCCACATCACCCACCGGGCGAGCCGGATGGACCCGGCGCAGATAGCAGATCTCGCTGCGGTAGATATTGCCGATCCCGGCCAGATTGCGCTGATCGAGCAGGGCGACGCCGATCGGGACATCCGGTGCGCGGGTGAGCCGGTCCAACGCCTCGGCGGGATCCCAGCCGGGACCGAGCAGATCCGGCCCCAGATGATCGATGGCGGTGTGCTCGTCCCGGCGGCGCAACACTTCCACCAGGCCGAGATCGAATCCGACGGCCTCGGCCTCCGCGGTGCCGAGCACGATCCGGGCGGCGACCCGCGGTTTGGTCCAGCGTTGCCCGTAATGGAAGACCCGCCAGCTGCCCTCCATCTTCAGATGGGTGTGCACACTGACCGTCTCGGTGCGGATGAACAGATGCTTTCCGTAGCTGCCCACGCTCTCCACGACCTGGCCGCGCAGATCGACGGTCGCGTATCGGGGCACGCGGAAATCGCTGCGGGTCAGCGTCGCGCCCTCGAGCGCGGCGCGCAGCCGCCGTGCGGCGCGGAAAACGGCGTCACCCTCGGGCATGAGCGACTGTATCCATCGGCGCGGCCTCCGGCGCCGCGCGGCCGGGGCGGTGTGCACGGACCCGCCTCGGGCAGGCCGGGCCGAGGCTCACATCAGGAGGAGTGCTCAATGGTCGCCTCTCTGGGTGGTCGGCCGGCACGCGTCGGTCACGGCGTTCGGTTACTTCGTCACCGGGGCGGGCCCGACTGGGCACGTGCACCTGGGTGGGCTGACGACACTGTAAGCGCTCAACGGTCGCCTCTCTATGTACGGCCGACCGCACGTCGAAGACGCAGGCCCTGCGGGGTGCCGGCGAAACCGGCCTCGGTGAGGAACTCGGCGAAGGTGTTGCCGTGCACCGATTCGCCGTCGACCCGGTCGATGACCAGTGAATCCGCCCGGCCCGTCCGGACGAGATCTGCCAGGGCACCCGCTGCCGCCTGCCGGGCGGCGGGATCCTCGGTGCAGGTGAGCAGGGTTTTCCCGCCGCGTTCCAGATAGAGGACCAGCTCGCCGTCGACCAGTACGACCAGCGCGCCCGCCTTGCGGCCCGGCCGGTGACCGGCCCCGCTCTCGGTTTTCGGCCAGGGCAGGGCGGCGCCGTAGGGGTTGGCCGGATCGCACGCCGCCAGGGCCAGCGCCGCCCCGGCGGGCCGCCGGTCGCCGTCGAACGAGCGCAGCCGGTCCACCACGTCGGTGGTGGAGAACTGCGCGCCGCCCAGCGAGTCGACGAAGTATCCGCGGCGGCAGCGGCCGCGGTCCTCGAATTCGCTGAGGACCCGGTACACCAGTGCGAAACCGCCGGGTACGCCCTCGCTCTGTACCGAACCCTTGGTAAGCACGCCGTAGCGCTCGAGCAGCAGGTCGGCGGTGGCGTGCGCGCGGACCGTATTGTCGGTCGCGCGCTCGGGTAGCAGGGACCAGCGCCCGGCCACGGTGGGCGGACCCGACCTGCTCGGCATCGCGGGCCGGGGAAGGTAGGTGCGTCCGCGGGGTGCGCGCCGTGGCGTGCGGTGTGCGGTCGGGGTCCGGGTGGAGCCGGAGAGCCGGGCGCGTACCGGGGCGAACGTATCGCCGGAGACGAGGCCCGCCCACACGAGGTCCCACAGGGCGGCCGCGACCGCGGCATCGTCCAGTAGGCCCGTCGCGTCCGACAGTTGGCGGAAGAAATACGCTCCGCCACTGTGCGACACCGAGGGCGTGGGATCGGCTTCGGACCGGTGGCCCGGCGGTGTGGTGAGCGCGGGTCCGGCGCCGAGCGCGGTCAGCAGCGCCAGGTGGGTTTCGGTGAGCTCGGGGTCGTCGGCCGGCGGCAGGGTGAGTGGAGCCTGATCGGCCGGATGCAGCGCGATCCAGCCGTCCTTGGCGTTGATGGCGCCGTGGCCGGACCAGCGCACCTCACCGGTGGCCATGAGCTCGTCGAGGAAGGCGGGGGAGTAATCGCGGACCCGGGCCGGGAACACCAGCGATTCCCACGCCGAAGCCGGCACCGGGACGCCGGCGAGCTGATCCACCACCGTCGCCACGCCGTCGATTCCGCGCAGCTCGCCGGTTCCGATGTGCTGCCAATCGGGCAGGAACCGGCCGAAGGTCGCGGTGGACACCGGTTCGACCTCGTGCCGGGCGGCGGCGAGGCTACGCCGGCGCAGCCGCCGCAGCACCTGGGCGTCACACCACTCCGAACCGCCGGTCTCCGGGGTGAACTCACCCTCCACCACGCGTTTCTCGAGACCGAGACGGTGTAGCGCCGCCGCCGCGACCGCGGGGCCCAGACCGAACCGGTGCGCGACCGACTCGGTGGTGAAGGGCCCGTGCGTGCGGGCGTAGCGGGCCACCAGATCGCCGAGCGGATCGGGTACCGGTTCGATGAATGCGGCGGGGGTGCCGATCGGCAGGGGCACCCCGAGCGCGTCGCGCAGGCGGGACGCGTCCTCGATGGCGGCCCACCACGTCTGTCCCGCGTAGGAGACCTCGAGCGCGCGCCGGGCGCCGGCGAGTTCGGCGAACCAGTCCGCGGGGTCCTCGCGGCAGCGCTCCCGCGCCTCGGCGGGGGTCAGCGGGCCGAGTAACCGCAGGAGATCGGCCAGGCCCTCCATATCCCGCGCGTGGCGTTCCGGCGTGCGGCGCTGGAGCTCCAGTTCGACCTGGGTGATGACCTCACTGTCCAGCAGTTCCCGCAATTCCACCCGGCCGAGCAGTTCGGCGAGCAGGGTGGAGTCCAGGGACAGGGCCGCGGCGCGCCGTTCGGCCAGCGGACTGTCGCCGTCGTACATGAACTGGCCGATGTAGTCGAACAGCAGCGCGTTGGCGAACGGGGACGGGATGGCCGTCTCCACCTCGACCAGTCGCACCCGGCGGCGCGCCACCGCGGTGAGCAGTTCCCGTAGCGCCGGCAGGTCGTACACATCGCGCAGGCATTCGCGCACCGTCTCCAGCAGGATCGGGAAGGCCGGGAATTTCCTTGCCACATCTAGTAATTGGGCCGATCGCTGCCGCTGCTGCCACAACGGTGCGCGCCGTCCGGGATCGCGGCGCGGCAGCAGTAACGCCCGAGCCGCACACTCCCGGAAACGGGACGCGAACAGTGCCGACCCGCCGACCTGTTCGGTGACCAGGTCGTCGATCTCGTCGGGTTCGAAGACGAACAGTTCCGCACCCGGCGGCTCGTCGGTGGTGTCGGGCAGCCGGACCACGATGCCGTCGTCGGAGGCGTTCGGGGCGGCATCGACGCCGAAGCGTTCCCGCAGGCGGGCGCCCACGGCCAGCGCCCAGGCCGCGTGCACCGGCATGCCGTAGGGCGAGTGCAGGACCAGCCGCCAGTCACCGAGTTCGTCGCGGAAACGTTCGACCACCAGGGTGCGGTCGGTGGGCAACCGTCCGGTCGCGTTGCGCTGGTCCGCCAGCAGTGCACGCAGGTTCGCGGTCGCGTTCTCGTCGAGCCCGGCCGCGGTGGTCTGCTCGGTGAGGGTTTCCGGGGAGGTCTGCGCACCGGCGCGGCGGATGAATTCGCCCAGCGCGGCACCGAGTTCGGCCGGGCGGCCGAGTGAATCGCCGTGCCAGAACGGTAGGCGCCCGGGGTGGCCGAAGGCGGGGGTCACCAGGACGCGGTCGTAGGTGATGTCCTCGATCCGCCAGCTGGTGGCGCCGAGCGCGAAGACATCGCCGACCCGTGACTCGTAGACCATCTCCTCGTCGAGTTCGCCCACCCGGGAAGCCTTCTCGCCGACCATGTACACCGCGAACATGCCGCGATCCGGGATCGCGCCGCCCGAGGTCACCGCCAGCCGCTGGGCGCCCGGGCGGCCGGTGAGGGTGCCGGCGTCGCGGTCCCAGACCAGGCGCGGCCGGAGTTCGGCGAACTCGTCGGACGGGTAGCGGCCGGCCAGCAGATCCAGTACCGCCTCGTAGGAGGAACGGGGGAGCGCGGCATAGCTGCCGGTGCCGCGCACGGTGTCGAACCAGGTGTCGACGTCCAGCGGTTCCAGGGCGCAGGCCGCGACCGTCTGCTGGGCGAGGATGTCCAGTGGATGCGCGGGTATCTTGAGCGCCTCGATCTGCCCGGCCAGCATCCGTTGCGCGGCCACCGCGCAGTGCACCACATCGGTGCGGTGCTTGGGGAAGAGCACGCCGCGCGATATCTCGCCCACCTGATGGCCGGCCCGGCCGATGCGCTGCAACCCGCTCGCCACCGAGGGCGGCGCCTCGACCTGCACCACGAGGTCCACCGCGCCCATATCGATACCGAGTTCGAGACTGCTGGTGGCCACCACACAGCGCAGCCGGCCGCTTTTGAGGTCGTCCTCGATCAGGGCCCGCTGTTCCTTGCTGACCGAACCGTGGTGTGCCCGGGCCAGCAGCGGTTCGGCGCCGTGGTTGACCTCCGTGGACGGGCCGAGCTGGGCGGGCGGGGCGTGGGCGGTGTCGACGGATTCGCCCAGTCGTCCGGCGTAGGCCTCGTTCAGCCGGGCGGTCAACCGTTCGGCGAGCCGGCGCGAATTGGCGAACACGATCGACGAACGGTGTTCGAGTACGAGTTCGACGATCGCCTCGTCCACATGCGGCCACAGCGATCCGGGCTGGTCGGACTCGCCCGGCTCGGTCATATCCGGCACCGGGACCCGCACCGAGAGGTCGAAGGTCTTGGGTGCGGGCGGGTTGACGACGGTGATCGGCGCCGAGCCAACCAGGAACCGGCCCACCTCCTCGGGCGGCCGGACGGTCGCGGACAGGCCGATCCGCTGCGCGGGCCGTTCGGTGAGGGCGTCCAGCCGGGCCAGGGACAGCGCCAGGTGCGACCCCCGCTTCGAACCGGCGATGGCGTGTACCTCGTCCACGATGACCGTGCGCACGCCGCGGAGGGTCTCCCGGGCCGCGGAGGTGAGCATGAGAAACAGCGATTCCGGGGTGGTGATGAGGATATCGGGCGGGGTGCGCTGCAACCGGCGGCGCTCCTGCGCGGTGGTGTCCCCGGAACGGACGCCGACGCTGATCTCCGGGGCCGGCAGACCGAGGCGACGGGCCGTCTGGCGCACGCCGACCAGCGGCGCGCGCAGATTCCGCTCCACGTCCACGGCCAAGGCCTTGAGCGGGGAGATGTAGAGCACCGAGGTACCCGACTCCGGCGGGTCGGCCGCGGCCAGCCGGTCGATGGCCCACAGGAACGCCGACAGGGTCTTGCCGGACCCTGTCGGCGCGATCACCAGGGTGTGCTCACCGGCCGCGATCGCCTGCCACGCACCCAGCTGGGCGGCCGTCGGCGCGGGGAACGCACCGTCGAACCACTGTTGGGTGGCGGCGGAGAACTCGGTCACGGAAACCAGTGTGCACCGGAGCACCGACACCGGGACGGTCGCGACCCGGCCGGCGCGGGCCGGCCGGGTGAGCGACCGGTCAGGCGGGAGCTCCGTCGACCAGATCGGGCCCGGTGAATTCTGTTTCGGCGAGGTCGGGCGAGAGCAGGTCGGGGGTCCGGTTCTCGGTGACGAGTCCGGCCAGCCGGATCAGGTCCTCGGTGGTCACCCCGCCGATCGGCCGGAACTCCCGGCTGAGTCGGCGGCGGAGGAATTCGGTACGGGATATACCCAGGCCATTGGCTTGCCGGTCGATCTCGTCGATGACCGCACCGGGCACGGCGCGGATGAGTATGTCTGTCATTCCTCGATCACCTCCTGGCTGGCAGCGGGGCACGATGGACCGGCAGCCGTTAGGGTGCTTCGAGCCGGCTACCGGTGACAGTCCGGCGTTTCTATGCTTCGACGGTGCCTGGTGTTCGGAAACTCGATCTGATCTCCCACGGTGTCACCGAGGCGTCACGGGCGGCGCGGTTCCCGGCCGATGAACCGCTCACCCCGGCGGGGCGGGCGATGCTGGCGGACCGGACGGTCGAACCGCCGGTAGGCGCACGGATAGTCGCGGGCCCGGAGCGGCGGACCAGAGAGACTGCCCGACTACTGGGCTTGGACGCCGCACCACTATCGAGATTACGCGATCTCGACGCGGGCGCCTGGCGCGGTACGGAACCGGGGCTGCTGCCGCCGGAAGAAGTGGGCCGCTGGCTCACCGAGCCCGGATATCGCGGCCACGGAGGAGAGTCCGTCCTGGACCTGCTGGACCGGGTCCGCGGGTGGCTCGACGAGCCGGCGGCCGGCGAGGCGCCGCATACGATCGCGGTGACCCATCCGGCGGTGATCCGGGCTGTGCTGGTCGTGGCCCTGGCGGCCGCGCCGGAGTCGTTCTGGCGTTTCGACGTGGCGCCGGGCGCCCGGGTCCGGCTGCACCACCGGACCGCGTGGACGCTGCGGCTGAACTGACCCTCCCGCGCTACTGGGCGTTCAGGGCGACCGTGGTACCGAACGAGAGCGGGAAATCGCGGAAGGTCATGCTCGCGGGCACCGATCCGGTGGGTATCTCGAAGACCAGGTGAGTGCCCACCGACTCATCGGGTTGCAGGGCGCGCGGGGCGGCCGCGGCGGCCGCGCGCTGCGCGGTGGCGGTCACATCGGGGGCGTACTTCGCGCCTGCCGTATCGCGGAGTTCCTGTCCGAGCGGCAGGTAGGTCTTCGGTTGGGCCGCGATATTGCGCACGGTGAAGCTGACCACCACGAACGTCCCCTGGGCACGTTCGATACCGACCGCGCTCACTCCTGACTCCACGTTGCGTACCGCGAACTCGAAGTTGCCGTCCCGGACCGGAACGCCGGGATCGGCGATGCTCCCGGCTGCCGGGGTGTCGTTGCCGCCGAAGAACCGGATCGAACCGGCGCCGCCGACCAGCGCGGCCACACAGCCGCCGATCAGCAGCAGCGGCACGACCACGAGCACGATCGGCCACAGCACCAACCGGCGCACGAGGCTCTTGCGGCGCCGCGGCGGTTTCGCCCGGGCGCGCGGCGCGCGGCGGCCGGGCGGGGGCGCCGGACGGTGCGGCGCGGGACGGTTCGGCGCGGGACGGTTCGGCGCGGGACGGTTCGGCGCGACCGCCGCGCCCGCATTGCCCCCGCTGTACGGCGGGGGCCCGGCGGCCTGCGCCGGACCGCCCCCGTGCCCGGGCCGAGGCCTGCTCTCGAGACGGGTGTAGGCCCGGGTCGGGGGGCGGGGCGCGGGAGGTCCCGGTGCCGGGTCGCCGGGAGCGTGTCCGGTGTAGGCCCGGGTGGCCGGGTGCGACGGGGACTGCCGCAGCCCTGGTTCGCCGGAAGCGTTCTCGGTGTAGGCCCGGGTGGCGGGGTGCGCGGGGGACTGTCCGGCCGCCGGGCCGCCGGGTGTGTATTCCGTGTAGGCCCTGGTGCCCGCAGGGGCCGCGAACGCCGCGGCGGGCCGGTCGTCCAGTTCGTAGTGGCGGGTTCCGGGATGCTCCACCGCGCCGGGGGCCGGTGCCGGCGCCGTACCCGGGAGAGCGCCCCGCGCGGCCTGCGCGAATTCCCCGGCGGTGCGGTAGCGGTCGTCCGGGTTCTTGGCCAGCGCCCGGGCGATCACCCGGTCCAGTTCCGCCGGGATTCCCGGGACCAGCGCGCGCACACTGGGCGGCGTGGTCGTGAGATGGTCGTGCATCTGCCGCGCCGGATCGGTATCGCCGAACGGGCGGGTACCGGCCAGGCATTCGTAGAGCACACAGCCCAGGGAGTAGATATCGGCGCGGGCGTCGGTGCTTCCGGTGAACCGTTCCGGAGCCATGTACGCCCAGGTCCCGACCGCCAGTCCGGAGGCGGTGAGGGCGGTGCTGCCGGCGCCGTGGGCGATACCGAAGTCGATGAGGTACACGAAACCGTCGCGCCGGACGACGATATTGGACGGTTTCACGTCCCGGTGCACCAACCCGGCGCGGTGCGCGGCATCCAGCGCCGCCGCGGTCTGGGCGACGATATCGACCGCGCGCCGCGCCGTCAGCGGGCCGTTCGTACGCAGGACACGGCCCAGATCGTCGCCCTCGACGTATTCCATCTCGATGAACAGGCGGCCGTCCAGCGCACCGTGGGCGTGGATCGGCACGATATGACTGTCGTGCAGGCGGGCGGCGAGTTCGGCTTCGCGTTCGAACCGGCTGCGGTAGGTCTGGTCGGCGGCGAGTTCGACGGGTAGCAGCTTGAGCGCGACCCGCCCGCCCGGGCGTCCGCCGGCGGGCTCGGCATGAGCGAGCCATACCTGGCCCATCCCACCCTGGCCGAGCAATCGCTCGAGCCGGTAGCGGCCCAATCGCTGCCCGGTCATCACGCATCCTTCCCTGTCCCGGCCCACGGTCCGGGCGGTTGCGGTGATCCGGTACCTGCCCGGGGCCGGACTGTGCCCCGACCCTATCCGCGGTCGGCGGCGCGGCACAGTGTGAGGTCGCCGACCGATAGCGTCCGCGACCGTGACCCCGCGAAGGCGAACCGGCGTCGGCCGGGCCCGCCGGGCTGTGCGAGGGTGACCGGATGGAGGCGATCGAGATCAACGCGGGCGCATGGTATCTGCGCGCGCTGCGGGCCGATGACCGGATCGACGACCGGCCCGCGCTGGCCTCGGGCGGGATCACCGATCCGGATTACGTGGCCCGCCGCGGCGCCGAGTGGGCGGCGGAGTCCCATTTCGCCTGGGCGGTGTGCGAACCGACCACGGCGGAGCTGGTGGCCGAGATCGGGGTGACCCCGCGACCGGACGGGACCGCCGCGGTCGAGGGCTGGGCCCGGCCCGGTCAGCAGGCGGCGTTGCTCGCCGCGGCGGAGGCGGTGCGCCGGTTCGCCGCGGGCGCGCTGGGGCTGCGACCCGACGCGGGGTGATCGTTCACCGGGGCGGTGTCAGCCGAGATCGGTGAGTACACGGTCCAGCGCGGTCACCGCCTCGACGAGTTCGCCGGGTTCCACCGTCAGCGGTGGCCGGAATCTGATGCCGCGTTCGCCGGAGCCGATCATGAGCACCCGTTCGCGTTCCCACAGCGTGGTGAGGACGGCATCGCGGAAGGCATTGTCCGACAGCGTGACAGCGCACATGAGGCCGCGCCCGCGCGGCTCGGTGACCGCGGGCTGCCGCTCGGCGAGGTCCCGCAGCAGATCGAGCAGCAGGACACCCAGTTCGCCGGCCCGGGCGATGAGATCGTCGCGTTCGATGACCTCCAGGATCCGGGTGGCCCGCACCATATCGGCGAGATTGCCGCCCCAGGTGGAATTCAGCCGCGAGGGCACCGTGAACACATTGTCGCCGAGCTCGTCCACCCGGCCGCCGGCCATGATTCCGCACACCTGCGTCTTCTTCCCGAACGCCACCACATCCGGTTCCAGCCCGAGTTGCCGGTAGGCCCAGGTGCTTCCGGTGATGCCGACCCCGGTCTGCACCTCGTCGAGGACGAACAGCGCGTCGTTGGCGTGGCACAGTTCCTGGACCGCGCGCAGGAATTCCGGGCGCATATGCCGGTCGCCGCCTTCGCCCTGGATCGGTTCGGCTATGAAGCAGGCGATTCCGTGGGGCCGCTCGGTGAAGGCGCGGGCGGCCTGGTCGAGCGCACGTCGTTCCGCCGCCTCGATATCGATATCCGGACCGAGCCAGGGCGTTTCGATCCGCGGCCAGTCGAAGGCGGGGAAGCGCTCGGTTTTGACCGGGTCGGTGTTGGTCAGCGACAGGGTGTATCCGCTGCGGCCGTGGAAGGCGCCGGTCAGATGCAGCACACCGCCCTCGTACCCGGGTCGCGGTGTGCGTCCGTGGAGTTCGTTGTGCCGGCTCTTCCAGTCGAAGGCGGTTTTGAGCGCGTTCTCCACCGCGAGGGCGCCACCGTCGATGAGGAACAGGTGCGGTAGGCGCGGATCGCCGAGCACCCGGACGAAGGTGTCCACGAAACGCGCCATCTCGACCGTGTAGATATCGGAGTTGCTCGGCTTGTTCATTGCGGCCGTGGTCAATTCGGCGCGGAACCCGGCGTCCTCGGTCAGCGCGGGATGGTTCATCCCGAGTGCGCTGGAGGCGAAGAAACCGAACATGTCGAGGTAATCGCTGCCGTCGCGGGCGTCCACCAGATGGCGGCCGCGGGACGCGCGCAGATCGAGTACCAGGTCGAAACCGTCGGCGAGCATACTGGCCGACAGGGTCTCGAACACGCGAGAGGCGGGGATGCGGCCATCTGTCCTGCCATCGCCCGTGCCGGAGTGCTCCAGTTCGATGGTCACACTCCGACGGTACGGGACCGGACACCGGCTTGTCAGGAAGATTTACTGACAAGTCCGTAACTAATAAGAGTTGTTACGGTCTCGGCTACTTTTCATAGAATGTCTGAAGGATTATGGTGCTCCGGGTTCGGACATTGGCCGTCGCCCGGATCTGCTGCAGCAACTGTTCCAGATGCCGCGGCGAGGCCACCCGGACCAGCAGGATGTAGCTCTCGTCGCCCGCCACCGAATGGCAGGCCTCGATCCCCGGCATGTTCTGCAGCGCCGCCGGGGCATCGTCGGGCTGAGAAGGGTCGAGAGGAGTGATCGCCACAAATGCCGACAGCAGCTGTCCCAGCGCTTCGGGATCGACGTTCGCGGTGTAGCCACGGATCACGCCGCGCGCCTCGAGCCTGCGCACCCGTGACTGCACGGCGGATACCGAAAGACTCGCCTTCTCGGCCAGATTGGACAGGGTCGCCCGTCCATCGGCCATCAGTTCCCGGATCAGCAGTCGATCGATCTCGTCCAGGGTGGGTTTTGCCGGTGTTTCCGCCATCAGCGAAGGCTAACGTAGCGGACACACCGCCGGAACACTGTTGTGAACGTTCATTCTCCGGCCGTGCCATTCGCACAGCGTATTTCGTCCGGCCGAACCCGAGGAGTTCGTGATGACCGAGACCGAACAGAAGACCGTCCCCGCCGGATACGCCGGCCGGATCGGCGCGCTGCTGCGCGCACTGGAGATCGCCGACCCGGCGCCCGGCGATATGTTCGTGCGCTGCCCGATCGACGGCGGGGTGCTGATCGGCCTGCGGCCCGACGGCCCCGCCGAAATCGACACCGCGATCACCGAAGCGGCCGCCGCCTTCGCCTCCTGGCGGTTGGTCCCGGCCCCGCAGCGGGCGGCCGTAGTGCGCGAACTCGCCGTACTGCTGCGCCGCCATCAGGACGAACTCGCCGAACTCGTCACTCTCGAAGTGGGCAAGATCCCCGCCGAGGCGCGCGGCGAGGTCCAGGAGATGATCGATATCTGCGAATTCGCGGTGGGGCTGTCGCGCCAGCTCTACGGGTACACGATGGCCTCGGAGCGGCCGGGCCACCGGCTCATGGAGACCTGGCATCCGCTCGGTGTGGTCGGCGTGATCTCCGCCTTCAACTTCCCGGTCGCGGTCTGGGCCTGGAACACCGCCGTCGCGCTGGTCTGCGGCGATACCGTGGTGTGGAAACCCTCGGACCGTACCCCGCTGACCGCCCTTGCCTGCCATACGCTGCTGCGCCGCGCGGCCACCAACGCCGGTGCGGACGGCCGGGTCCACCAGTTGATCCTGGGGTCCACGGACGCCGGAGTACAGCTGACCGATGACGAACGGGTCGCACTGGTCAGCGCGACGGGCTCGGTCGCCATGGGTCGCGCGGTCGGCCCGCGCGTGGCCGCCCGGTTCGGCCGCTGCCTGCTGGAACTGGGCGGGAACAACGCGGCCGTGGTCGGCCCCTCCGCCGACCTGGACCTGGCGGTCCGGGGCATCGTCTTCGCGGCCGTCGGCACCGCCGGACAGCGCTGCACGAGCTTGCGCCGGCTCATCGTGCACTCCTCGGTCGCCGACGAACTGCTGGACCGCCTGGTGCGCGCGTACCGGCAGTTGCGGGTGGGCAACCCGCTGGACCCGGGTATCCAGGTGGGGCCGCTGCACGGGCCCGGCGCCTGGGCCGGGATGTGGGACGCGCTGGCCCGCGCCCGCGGCGACGGCGGTGCGGTGCTCTGCGGGGGCGAGCGGGTCGAACCCGAGGGCGTGGGGTCCGAGGCGTACTACGCCGACCCGGCGATCGTCCGGATGCCCGCCCAGACCGAGGTGGTGCGCGAGGAGACCTTCGCCCCGATCCTCTACGTCCTCACCTACGACGATTTCGACACCGCCCTGGCCCTGCACAACGGCGTACCGCAGGGCCTGTCCTCGGCGATCTTCACCACCGATCAGCGGGAGGCCGAACGTTTCCTCGCCGCCGACGGGTCGGACTGCGGTATCGCCAACGTCAATATCGGCACCTCCGGCGCGGAGATCGGCGGCGCGTTCG